>WLST01000020.1 GCA_009711295.1 Actinomycetota bacterium
AGCGAACCAAGTGCTGGTTCCGACCTTGCATCACTCACCACCCGCGCTGTGCGCGATGGCGATGAATGGGT
Source organism: Actinomycetota bacterium (assembly GCA_009711295.1). Lineage (GTDB taxonomy): Bacteria > Actinomycetota > Acidimicrobiia > Acidimicrobiales > Ilumatobacteraceae > F1-20-MAGs119. The sequence continues at coordinate 72 of WLST01000020.1, forward strand.
TTTGAATGGCCAAAAAGTGTGGACCTCTGGTGCTCGCTTTGCCGAATGGGGTTTGGCCATCACACGTCACGATTTCGATGTGCCAAAGCACAAAGGCATGACCGCGTTTATGGTGCCGTTCAATGCTCCTGGTGTTGAAGTGCGTGCCATTAAGCAAATGAGCGGTGGAGCAAACTTCAACGAGGTGTTCCTCACCGACGTGCGCATTCCCGACTCACTGCGACTCGGACCCGTCGGCGACGGCTGGAAAGTTGCTCTCACGTGTCTTGGTTTTGAACGCGACCACTCGAGTGGCTCAACAAGCAGCCACACCGGCGGTACATACAAGCAAGTCATTGCAGCAGCCGAATGGGCTGGCGTGTCGAAAGACCCCATCATTCGTCAGTCACTCGCCGATCTCTACATTCAGCACAAAGTTGCACAACTCACCAACCGCCGCGCTGCAGCAGGTCTGCGTGCTGGGCAAACACCTGGCCCTGAAGGTTCGCTTGGCAAGTTGATGTGGACCGCAAACATGACACGCATCAGCAATGTCATCTCGCAAATTCTTGGCACGCGTTTAGTTGCCGACAATGGCGAATGGGGCACTTATGCTTGGAACGAGCACATCTTGGGTGCGCCTGGTTATCGCATTGCAGGTGGCAGCGACGAAGTACAACGCAACATTGTTGGTGAGCGCGTGTTGGGTCTTCCACCCGAACCACGTGTTGACAAAGACGTTGCATTCAGCGAGGCACAGCGCCTCGCGCGCAAGTAATTCTTTACTTGTAGTCGCGCCCGACGTTGCCAACAATCTTTGCTTGGCCAGCGGCGGAGTCGTCTTCAATGAGTTCAATTACTGCTACCGCAATGTCTTCAGCAGTCAACATCACTGTTGCCGCAATGACTGGCTCTAGCCATGCTGCGGGGCGCGTACCGTCACCTGTTTGCTTCATGGTCATGTCGGTATCGACCATGCCAGGAAGCACGGCGTTCACGCGAATTCCTTCGGCAGCAAAACCGGCACAACTTTCCACAATGCGCACCACACCAACTTTGGTTGCTGAGTAAACGGGGTCGGTAGGCATGGCCTGCAAAGCAGCCACAGAAGCTGTGTTCACAATTGCGCCACCACCACGAGCACGCAGTGCCTTAATAGCTTCTTGAGTACCCATTGCTACACCGCCCAAGTTCACTGCAATAACAGCAGAGATTTTCTCGAGTGCAGCATCGGGCCACAGTGGTTCACCACAAATGAGACCGGCATTGTTGTGCACAATGTCGAGACCACCGAATGCTGCGGTTGCTGAAGCAAACATGGCACGCACACCAGCAGCAGTAGAAACATCCGCCTTCACTGTTACGACGTTGGCGCCAGGCACTGCTTTTTGCGCAAGTGCAGCAGTTTCTTTCAAGCCATCTTCATTGATATCGGCAGCAACCACCTTGGCGCCTTTTTGAGCGAGCAAAATAACTGTTGCGCGACCAATACCCGCGCCAGCGCCAGTAACGAGAGCGTGCTTGCCTGAGATCTCCATGAGATGACTCTTTTCTATTTGTGTGGTTTAGTCGATGCTGCCAATTTGGGTGCCTACTTCGTAGGTTTCACCCTCTTCGCCAGTGATGTGAACAACACCAGCTACTGGAGCTTCAATTTCGTTTTCGACTTTGTCGGTTTCAATGCGGTACAACACATCTCCGGGGGTCACGGCATCGCCATCGGCGACGAGCCATTCAACGAGTGTGCCTTCGGTCATGGAAACGCCGAGCTTAGGAATGCTGATGGGGGTAGACATGGCTCTTGTTCTATCGGATTTTCGTGGCACACTGCGAATTATGGATTCTTCACCTGCCCCAGACACCCAAAAATCCGACTCCCAGACCCTCCCATGGTGGATGAACCCACTCAATATCGTCCTCCTCGTCGTGGCGGGCATCGTGCTCTCGGGAGCCGTTGCCTTCACCGTTGGCGAGTCTCGTGGCCGCGGGGCACACAACGGGGCCGACATCGGCTTTCTTCAAGACATGCGCATTCATCACGAACAAGCTGTTGCCATGAGCCTTGTTTACATCGATGCATCGAGCGCTGGAACAACTGAGGGCCTCGCATCGCGCAGTGTGCTGCGACTCATTGCACGTGAAATCATCGTGGGTCAATCTGCCGAGTCGGGTCGCATGGTGCAAATGTTGCGCCAATTCAAAGCATCAGAAACAAATGAAACAGATCAAGTGATGGGCTGGATGAATGAGCCACTCCCCCTCAGCCAAATGCCGGGGTACGCCACTGATGCACAGCTACAACAACTACGCAATGCTCGCGGCAAAGAAGTAGACACTCTTTTCGGACAACTCATGATTGCCCATCACAACGGTGGAATTCACATGGCAGAACATGCGGGCATGCATGGCAAAAACAGTGAAGTCACTGCTCTTGCCAAGGTCATGGCCACGGCTCAAAAATCTGAAGTAAAAGAACTCACTCGCCTCATTGGCTAAGAGCTAAAACCTCTTATTTGTTCAGCGATTTGATTGCTGCAACGATGTCGGCAACCTGTGGAACAAACGCTGTTTCCAAGTTCTTTGCGTATGGCACCGGAGTGTTTTGTCCACCAACACGAGCAACTGGTGCAGCAAGAGTGCCGAACAGTTCTTCGTGAATACGGCTCGACAATTCAGCACCAAAACCACAGCGGGTGACAGCTTCGTGAACAACAACTGCGCGCTTGGTTTTTGATACCGATGCGAGAACTGTTGCCTCATCGAGTGGAACAAGTGTGCGCAAGTCGATGACTTCAACAGACACGCCCTCGCCAGCAAGAATCTCGGCTGCTTTCACTGCATCGTGTACTTGCTTGCCGTAAGAAATAACAGTGACGTCTTTTCCTTCGCGCACAACGTTGGCCTTGCCAAGTGGAATGCGGTTGTCGCCCACTGGTACATCACATGCGTATTGAGGATCCCAATACATGAGCATTGGCTCAACAAAGAGCACTGGGTCTGGATCGAAGATGGAGCTGATGAGCAAGCCCTTTGCATCGGCAGGGTTCGAAGGAACAACGACCTTGAGCCCAGGTGTATGCACTGCCCATGCTTCGAGCATTTCTGAGTGCTGAGCACCGAACTGGCGGCCAGCACCAGCACTGGTACGAATGACCATAGGAACGGTGGTTTGACCACCCGACATGTAGCGAATTTTCGCTGCATGGTTGGTGATTTGGTCGAGACACACGGCAATGAAGTCCATGATCATGATTTCAGCAACTGGCTTGTAACCAGCGATAGCAGCACCTACTGCAGCGCCAATGATGGCAGCTTCAGAAATAGGGGTCTTACGCACACGGTGTGTTCCGTATTTTGTGGAGAGGCCCTTGGTGATTTTGTACACGCCACCAGATGGTTCGGCAATGTCTTCGCCCAACAAGAAAACTTTCTCGTCGAGACCCATTGCGATGTCCATAGCTTCGTTGAGCGCGAGGCCCATTGGGATAATGCGGGGTTCAGTAGTGGTCATGGTTGTCTCTCACTTAATGATTTCTTCGTAAACGTCTGTGTACAACTCGTCGAGTGATGGTTCAGGGCTATTCATTGCGAATTCCACTGCATCGTCCACCATGGCAACGATCTTGTCTTCGATTTCAGCAAGCTGTGCTTCTGATGCGTGACCGTTTTCCAACAACCAAGCACGGAAGGCCGGCACTGGGTCGGCAGCCATTGCAGCCTTGCGCTCTTCTTTTGGCATGTATTCCATGGCATCACCCATGAGGTGGCCGTAGAAACGATACGTACGAGCTTCAATGAGAGTTGGACCCTCACCTGCACGAGCGCGAGCAATTGCTTCGCCAGCGGCATGCCACATTGCAACAGGATCATTACCGTTTACTGTTACTGCAGGCATTCCGTATGCGGCTCCGCGCTCTGAGATGTACTCCACACCTGTCGACATCGACATTGGTGTGTGCTCGCCGTACAAGTTGTTCTGGCAAACGAAGATGACAGGCAATTTCCATACTGCAGCCATATTCATGCCTTCATGGAAAGCACCAATGTTTGATGCACCATCACCAAAGTTCACCACAGTGACTTGGTCGGTTCCTGCAAGCTGTGCTGCGAGTCCGAAACCATTGGCAATAGGAATACCTGAACCCACGATTCCGGTAGTTACTACCAAGCCCGAGTCGGGGTGCGTGATGTGCATGGGGCCACCCTTGCCCTTGCACGTTCCGGTGGAACGGCCAAGGAACTCTGCCCAGAGTTCACGCATTGGGACACCCTTTGCGAGGTGGTCGTGGAGACCGCGGTAAATAGTGACCACATAGTCATCGGGGCGAAGGTGCACGGCATAACCGGCACTAATGCACTCTTGGCCGCGTGGCGAGTAATAGATCAATTGGATTTGACCACTCGTCAACATCGAGCGGAAACGCTCGTCGGTGGTTTTGATCTTGTTTTGGATCTCGTACATCTGTACGAGGGTTTCACGATCTGGTGAATCGGGACGGTTAGTTGTTGCCATAGGGTCTCGTATGCCTTTACAAATCCGAAAACGGGATGTGGGTTTCTCAATAGTCTTCAAAAAAAATATTGCCCTGCTTTCCTATCAGAAAAAGGGTCTCACCAAGGTGGTCGAACGGCGAGCGGCGAACGAAATTGCCGCCTCGGCACCAAAACTTGCCTCGCTACATGCTTTTTGCGGCGAGGAAGGCAGCCAACTCGCGGGGCTTGTCGCCCTGAATGCTGTGACCAGCCCCGTCGATGACCAACACCTCGGCACGGCCCTGGCGCCGCAACAACTCGGCAACATCGGCATCGTCGACCACGGGCGAGGTTCCTCCGCGTAACAACGTGAGCGGGCACTCCAAAGAACCGATGAGGTCCCACAATTTCCCCAGTGCATCGCCAGAGATGGGTTCTGAGTTTTCGCTACGAATGTGGCTTCGGCGGTCGTAGCGCCATTGCCAAGAGCCATCGTCGAGTTGTTTGGCGTTATGCAAAATGCCGCGACGCAACGATTCAATAGTGCGGGTCGGGTTGTGCTCAATGGTGCGCTTCAATAAGTCGTCGAATGAAGCAAAGGCTTGCGGACCATTGACGAAGTCGAGAATTGCCTTGGCCTTATCGCCATTCACACCTGGCGTGATATCGACAAGTACGAGTTCTTGCACCAAATGTGGTGCATGGCCAGCAAGAGCCAGCGAGGTGAGACCTCCCAGCGACATTCCCACCACCACTTTCGCCGAAGCAGCATGCAACGCAATGACCTCGGCAATATCGACTGCCATGGAGTGTGGTGAATACAAAGCATCGTCTCGCCACGACGAGTGGCCGTGGCCTGGCAGGTCGACGGCAAGTGCTGGCACACCAAGATCGAGAAGAACTGTGTCCCACGTATGCGCATTTTGCGACCCACCGTGAACAAACACCATTTGCGGTTCTGCACTTCCCCACTTCAACGCACTCACCGTGCGACCGTCTCCGAGCAGATGTGCAATGCGCTTCACCTGTGGCTGCGCAGATGCCGCTAGAGAATACTCAGCAATATTCTCATGAAATAATGAGAATTCGTCGTAGGGCACTCGTTCCATTATTCCTCACATTTCAGGGCAGCGAGCTCGCAGGCACTTGAGCAACGGTAGACGTTGTTGCTGTGGGCACTGGAGCTGGAACTGTCGTTGTTGGTTTCTGCTTGATAGTGGTCGTTGTTTGCACAACGGTTGAAGTGGTTGAGGTGGAACTTGTTGTCGTGGTGTAGTCCGGATCGGGCTTATCGGCCGGAGGAACAGGTGCACCATATTGTTCTGGCTCTTTCACGCCATCAAATACATAGACGCGGTCGCCATAGGCAACAAGTGTTTGGAAATATTCCGACACGTGCATGGGAATACGAACACATCCATGTGAGGCAGGCGAATTGGGTACCTGCGCTGCACCGTGCACCGCAATGCCGCCGTTGAAATACACCGGGTTCCACATGGTGCCGAGTTTGCTTTGCCGCGTTCCCGACTTGCGGTTGTAGAAGTAATAAAACCCGCCAGGTGTTACTGCTTTTCCGCAGACACCTTTTTTCAGTGGCTCGGTGCCGGGGTTACCTTGTTCGCCTGGGTCAATAGTTACTTCTTCACACCAGTCTTCTCCGGTGCCCGTGGAAATATGTGTGACCAAAATGGGCTTGCCCTTTTTGAACACCACGAGCACTTGCTCGGGCAGGTAGATCTCAACATGAGTTTCTGTTGGGGCCTGCGGACGACGCGGGACAATCAGGTTGTCTTGTTGCAACAGCTGCCATGACTCGGGAGTAATGGAACCTGTCACTTTTTTCCGCGGCGTTTTCAAGACCAGTTTTTCAAAGGCCCACACCGACTGCGTGGTGTTATAGCCAAAATCACCATCGATGAGGTTGGGGTCAAAGGCAAGATCTTTCAACCTTTGCTGCAGTCGACGCACATCTGGGCCACGCAGGCCGGCCTTCAAGGTGCGCTTCAACGCTGGAACTGTTGTTGTTGGGCCACTGACCGCGGTTGATGTTGTGCTGGTGCCGTCAGTGCCGCTGTTGGTAGCAGCCCCAAATGCAATGACTCCGACGAGCAAAACTGCAGCTACTGCTGCAGGCCACCACCGACGCACATGACTCGGCGGGGCATCGAACGCTTGTGGGAAATCGTCAGTCGGCTTCAATTGCTCGAAGTTCTTTACGCAATGTGAACATTTCCCGGAGTATTTTGCGAATGACCGAAGGAGAGCTGAGTGTTGACACGCCACGAGTACGCGGGAAATAATCGACACCAAATTGGATAACGCTCATTCCCAGTTTCTGTGCACGAATAACTAGTTCGGCATCAATAAATGAGCCTTCGCTTTTCAATTCAATTTTCTCAAAAATTGCACCTCGACACAGTTTGAATGCAAAGTTGATATCGCGCATTTTGACACCGAAAAATACTCGGACCAGACCGTTGTAGAATTGTGAGTACACGGTGCGCACGTAACCTTCGCCTGTTCGGTCGAAACGATATGCGCTCACGATGTCGGCTTCGTAGTAGCGCAGCAAACGCACTGCACGTCGCACTTCAAGCATGTCGAAGGGAAGGTCGGCATCGGTGTAGAGAACGAGGTCGCCAGAGGCGGTGGCAAAACCAGTCTTCATAGAGCCACCGAGTTTGCGGTTCACAGGGTGATGCACCACTTTGACGCGAGGGTCAGCTTCGGCAGCGGCGTCGGCAATTTGGGGAGTTCTATCGGTCGAGGCGTCATCGATGATGATGAGTTCGTACGTTTCAATATCACCATCGGCAATGAGTACGTCACACAGTTCACGACCAGCGGATAGAGCCCGCTCGAGATAAGCCTCTTCGTTCCACATCGGGAAAAATATGGAAAGTTTTTTGAAATGTGCAGTGTCCATAGCGGTGTTCAGGCTAGTGGCGTAGACCCAATGCGCGACACCGTTCATTCACCTCGTGGCAGTAGCGTGGGCACATGGCAAAGGGCGATGTAGCGCGGTATTTCGGCACACCTCTTTCTCGCGTATGGAACCGTGTTCTCTTTCTCACCTGGGCGTTTTTTGCCGTGGCGATGGGTTTTCTCGCAGCTGCGAGCCAACGCACCGGGAAGCGATTGTGGTGGGTCGACGCCCACGGCATCCACCTCTTTTTCACTATTGCTCTCATTTACTTCAGCGCCATCGTGGTCATCGGACTCGCCATCAAACAATCTCGGTTTGCCCTGTCTGTGGCAGTTCTTTTTGCCACTGCCCACATTGTGAGCGCCTGTTTCGACCTCTCCGGCACAACAGGGTCGGCCACCCCCGCATTCATATTGGCCATCTCTACCCTTGCGGCCAGCCTTGCTTGTACTGCCGGCATCGGGCAACGCCCTCCGGTGCAATAGTTCAGTACAGCCCCTCTTCAAATAGCACTAGTCTGACTAAAAATTGAGAGTGGTGGGGGCTACACATGCGCACGATCAAACATCCATTATCTGGGGCTCTCTATGACCTCACCGACACAGGCACCGTTCTTGTGCAAAAAGATGGCGCCACGGGCGAGTTCACCAGTGAAGGCCGATACATCACCGGAGCCATCAAACAATGCGACCCGCATATTTGTGTGTGGATCGCTGGTCGCCAAGTTCCCTCAAATCCCCGTGCAGGCGCACAATCACTGATTGAAGACAAAGGAAGCAAATGAGCATTACATCGAACGACAAAACTTCTGCTCGCTCACCGGGCCTCAACTATCAAGATCTTCACGAGCGCGATTCTCGCCCTGTTCCTGAAGTTTTACGCTGGCAAAGCGGCGGCTGGCTCGGCGATGAAGACATCCCCGTATCGCGCTATACGAGTCGCGAATTCCATGAAATTGAAAAAGAAAAAATGTGGAAGCGCGTTTGGCAAATGGCATGCCGCGAAGAAGACATTCCTGAAGTAGGCGACACGCTGGTCTATGAAATTTGCGATATCTCCTTGCTCGTGGTGCGCACTTCGGAAAGCGAAATCAAGACCTACTACAACGCTTGCTTGCATCGCGGTCGACAACTACGCGAGTTCGACGGCAATGCACAAGAACTACGTTGCCCTTTTCATGGCTTTTGTTGGAATCTCGACGGTTCGCTCAAACAAGTTCCTTGCGAGTGGGACTTCCCCCACGTTGAAAAAGCTGAGTGGAGTCTTCCTGAAGTAAAAGTTGCAACATGGGGCGGATTCGTTTTCATTAACCTCGACCCAAACTGCGAGTCATTTGAATCATTCCTCGGAGATTTCGGATGGCATTTCGAGAAGTGGCCACTCGAGAAGCGCTACAAAAGCGTTCACGTTGCACGTATTTTTCCGTGCAACTGGAAAGTAGTGCAAGACGCTTTTAGTGAGGCATTCCACGTGGTTGCAACTCACCCACAATTGCTCGCTGCTATTGGTGATGCGAATTCACAGTATGACTGGAAAGACAACTACTCGCGTGCAATCACCCCGAATGGAACACCAAGTCCGCACATCAAGTGGACTCCCACCGAACAAGAAATGTTCGATGCAATGTCTGACCGCAGGCTTGATGAACCACCAATTGTCGCCCTCGCCGATGGTGCGACTGCTCGTTCTACTGCGGGCGACGGCGGACGCGCAATGTTGAAAGAAGTTCTTGGCGACAAAGCCGACGACATCAGCGACGCCGAATTAAGCGACAGCATTTATTACACGTTGTTTCCTAACTTCCACCCGTGGGGCGCCTATAACCGCATCTGCTATCGCTTTCGCCCATACGAAGACCGCCACGACATGTCGGTAATGGAATGCATGTACCTCGAGCCATACGACGAGTCGCAGCCAAAACCACCAGCGGTTCCCATTCATTGGCTCGGTGTCGACGACGACTGGGCAGAAGCTCCTGAACTCGGCTTGCTTGCTCGCGTCTTTAACCAAGACACGTACAACTTGCCAAAGGTACAAAAGGGCCTGAAGAGCATGAAAAAGCCTGGGGTCACCTTGGCCAACTATCAAGAGACAAAAATACGTCACTTCCACAAGCGGCTATCTGAGTGGATCGCGAAGCCGTAGCGAACAAGCAATAGCTCATCCCAGAAATCGTTAATAACATCGCTACGGGTGCTTTCACTCGGTACGGTAAGAGCCATGTCCGGTAACGATTCCTCCGCCTCTCGCTCGAAAGTCCTCACGCAACTCCCCGCCGGGGAACGCGTGGGTATTGCTTTTTCTGGCGGACTCGATACCTCTGCTGCTGTGGCATGGATGCGTGAAAAAGGTGCACTGCCTTATTGCTATACCGCAGATCTTGGCCAGCCCGACGAACCCGAGCTCGACCAAATACCTGACCGCGCCAAAGAGTACGGTGCCGAGCTTGCACGCCTCATCGACTGCCGTGAAGAACTTGTTCGCGAAGGCCTCATTGCACTGCAGTGTGGAGCGTTTCATATCACCACTGCTGGCAAAACATATTTCAACACCACTCCTCTTGGCCGTGCAGTAACTGGCACCCTTTTGGTTCGCGCAATGCAAAGCGACAACGTCGATATTTGGGGTGATGGTTCCACTTATAAAGGAAACGACATTGAGCGTTTCTATCGCTACGGGCTCATGGTGAACCCATCGTTGCGTATATACAAGCCATGGCTCGACCCCACGTTCGTGAACGAACTTGGTGGCCGCAGCGAAATGAGTGAATTTCTCACCACGCGCAAGTTGCCCTACCGCGCCAGTAAAGAAAAAGCGTACTCCACCGACGCCAATATTTGGGGTGCCACGCACGAAGCAAAATTGCTGGAAGAACTCGACAACGGCATGGACCTCGTAGAGCCCATCATGGGCGTTGCACATTGGAAGAGCGAAGTTTCTATAGCTGAAGAAACCGTCACCATGGAATTCGTTGAAGGTTGGCCAGTTTCTCTCAACGGCAAAAAGTTTGAAACGCAAACCGATTTAGTACACGAAGCAAACGCTATTGGTGGTCGCCACGGTCTTGGTATGAGCGACCAAATCGAGAACCGCATTATCGAGGCAAAAAGCCGTGGTATTTACGAGTCACCGGGGCTTGCTCTTTTGCACATTGGCTACGAACGCCTCGTCACTGGTATTCACAACGAAAATACTCTCGAGAACTACCGCACGATGGGTCGTCGCTTAGGTCGCTTGCTTTACGAAGGTCGCTGGTTCGACCCGCAAGCACTCATGCTGCGCGAACCGCTCATGCGTTGGGTAGGCAGTGCAGTCACCGGAACCGTCACCGTGCGCTTGCGTCGTGGCGACGACTACACCTTGGTCAATACCGCTGGGCCACATCTCACCTATGCACCTGAACGCCTCAGCATGGAACGTGTTGACGACGCACCATTTGGCCCACTCGACCGCATTGGTCAACTCACGATGCGCAATCTCGACATCGACGACAGCCGCGAGAAGCTTGAGGTGTACCGCAAAACCGGAACGCTTGGTGCTGGTGGCTTATTGGGTCTCGACCCAGGCAAGCAATAGCTACTGCGCAAGAATGCGCTGCATAAGTTCAGCAAGAAGCGCAATGCGTGGCGCAATGCTTTCTACAACAACATGCTCAGTTTCACCATGAGCACCGCCACCTACTGCACCTAAGCCGTCGAGCGTGCGAATACCAATAGCCGCAGTGAAGTTGCCATCAGACCCACCGCCCACTGAAACTCCATTAATGCTTTCACCCGTCACTGCGCGTTGAGATTCCACGGCAAGTACAAACAATTCTTCTGACATTGAAGAATGCATTGGTGGGCGATGCAAAGAACCGGTGACGGAAATGTTTGCGCCTGGCACAACGGGAACAAGCGACGACATCAATTTCTCGACACGTATTTTTTCTTCTGGCACCACAACGCGAGCATCGACCAACACCTGCGCTTCAGCAGGAACAGTGTTATCGGTCGTTCCTGCACTGGCCACTGTGGGAGTAACCGTGGTGCCAAGTTCTGCATTGCCAAAGGTGGAAATGCGTTGCACTTGGTGTGCTAGTTCAAGAAGAGCATTAATTCCTTTTTCTGGTTCTAACCCGGCATGCGAAGCACGGCCTGTTATGCGAACATCAAACGTTCCTGTTCCTTTGCGTGCAATTTTCAGCGCACCGCCATCGGCACTTGGTTCAAGCACGAGTACAGCGCCATTTTTAGCGAGTGCTTGCGCGCGTTCTTCAATGAGCGCTCGGCTTGTAGAGGAACCAATTTCCTCATCGGATGTCCACAACATTTCAATTCCTGAAGTGTCGACACCAGCGCCCTCGAGAATTGCCATTGCATATATTGCCTGCACAATTCCTGCAGCCATGTCGAATACACCTGGCCCGCGCAATACCTTGCCATCATTGCTAAAGGGCCGTGCAGCAAGAGTTCCCATAGGGTGAACAGTGTCGTGATGACCTAAGAGCAAAATACGAGGAACCCCGCTTGCTGGCACATGCACATGTGGACCAACAGAAGAAGCGACAAGCACTGATGCGCGTTGCGCCACGCGTTGGATAATGCTCTCCAACTGCGCAGCACTCTTCGCCACTTGGCTTGCGTTGCGCGAAGGCGACTCAATACTGACTATTGCTTCAATATCGCTGAGCACCTGGGGCAGCATCGACTGAGCAGTGGCGAGAAACGGATGCATCCCTAGATGTTGCCACGATGCCCACCCATTTCGCAGCCAATTTCGCATAACCTCATCACATGCGCCGTTTCTCTCTTGCTACATGCCTCTCTACTGCTGCTCTTTGTGTATTGGTTTCATGTGGTTCAAGTACTGCCGATGCCCCATCAACAACAGCGGGCGCTACAACCTCCTCTGCGCCAGCAACTACTGCACCCACCGCCGCAGTCACACCCACCACTGCCCTCTCTGGCGATTTTTATGCATCCCCGAGCAACCTCAGCTCCTTACAGCCCGGCGATCTCATTCGTTCTTCAATAGTTTCCACCACGAACGATTTCACCGCATTCACCGTTCTTTATGCATCACGTTCAGTTTCCGATGCACCAGTTGCCGTCAGCGGCATGGTGTGGGTACCCAGTACTCCGACAGCCGGTAACCCACTCATCTCTTATGCACACGGCACCACCGGCATTGCCGATGAATGCGCGCCGAGCAAAAGCAATGGTGCAGGTGAAACAGGGGTCATTGCAAACATATTGGTACCGAAGGGCTACATCTTTGCTGCCACCGACTACGAAGGCCTTGGCACTGCCGGAGTGCACCCGTACGTAGTGGGCATTAGCGAAGCACGCAGCATGCTCGACATCATTCGCGCTGCACGTCAACTCACCGAGTCAAGCGGCAAGTCGGTGGTGTGGGGTCATTCACAAGGTGGCGGTGCTGCACTCATGGCCGCAGAAGCTGCGCCGAACTACGCGCCCGATACACAAGTGGTAGGGGCAATCGGCGGTGCACCTGTTGTTGAACTCGACAAGCTCGGCAGCGTCTTTACTGTTACCGATTCATTTGGTTTCATGTTTATGGTTGCTGCAGGTTTTCGTGCTGCATATCCCACTATTGATTTGTCACAAGTCATGACACAAAAAGGTCTCGACATGGTTGCTCTTGCCGAAAGCACATGTACCGATGTCATTACAAAAGCACGTGGCACCGATGTAAAGACTTATCTCACTGTTGATTCACTGAACACCGAGCCATTGCTGTCGCACCTCAAAGAGAACACGCCAGGAAACAGCGCGACAAACGTTCCGGTTTTTGTGTACCACGGTGAAGCCGATGAGCTCATTCCCGCCGCAACATCACTGCAATACCTTCAGCGCGCATGTGCGACTGGCGGATACAACATTGAGCGCAAGACCTACCCCGGTGCTTCACATGTTGATGTTCTGTTTAGCGCTTCTGAAGATATCCAACAGTGGATCACCAACCGCTTCAGTGGAGCAGCGCTCACCCCGACTCCCTGCACGTAGTGCCGCATCGGCAATGATGGAGAAATGGAATTCATTGCCAACTTCATGACCGCCGAAGAAGACCCCGTCGTTTGGGCCCAAACTCGTGAAGCAGAAGGCTGGGACGTACTTGGCTGTGCCGACCACTTCTTTAGCCCCAACAAGAGCTACCCACATGTTTGGGTCACGCTTGCCACCATGGCTGCAGCAACGAAAAAGGTAAAGCTCACTACTTCGTTTGCGAACAACCTGTTTCGCTCGCCAGTTGAATTTGCACAAGCATCTCTGCAAATGCAGTCGGTCTCGCATGGCAGGTTTGAAGCAGGCCTTGGTGCTGGTTGGGAAAAAGCAGAAGCAGAAGGTTCGAGCATTCCTTATCCAAGCCCTGGCGAGCGCGCCGGCATGTACATCGAGTCGGCGCATATTGTGCGAGAACTTTTCGATACGGGCGGTTGTACTTTTTCTGGCAAGTACTACAACATGAATGTTCCCAAAATCGGACCCATGCCTGCTGCTGGGCCTCCCCCACTCGTTGCATCATTAGGTGGACCACGCACTATTAAAGGCATTGCGCCCATTGCCGACCGTGTTGAAATCAAACTCATCTCTGGCATTACACGCAACGGAAGTGTTGACCTACCCGCGATGGCCACAGTGCCCGAGTCGCACCTATACGACCTCGTGAAACAAGTGCGCGAAGTGAACCCCACAGTTCCACTCAGCGTGTTTATTTTGTGCAGCGTTGGCGATGATGCGCGCACCACAGCGGTCGAGAACATGTTGGGCGATTCATTTCTCGGCGGATTTTACGGCTCAGCAGCAAAAGTGTCGGAGTCGATGTTCCGCCTTGCCGAGGCCGGTATTGACCGTGTGGAAGTGAGCCCGTTTACCGAGAGCAGTTTCGCCACGCTGGCGACGAAGCTTTTTGCATAAAGCTTCGAAGTAGTGCCCGGGATGGGACTTGAACCCATACGGCTATTTCTAGCCAGGGGGGTTTAAGCCCCCCGCGTCTGCCTATTCCGCCACCCGGACGCCGCCTTTAGGCTACGCGCTCGGAAGCCAAGATCGCACGAGAAAAAGCAACGGGCACAGGAGCAGACTGCAAAAGTTGCTCGACTTCTTCCCACAATGCCGTGCGCAACGTGCATGACTCGCCAACAGAGAGGTCGTTGAGCACCACAATGCCTTCAATCATGTCGGCAAGCACTCCAGCAAGTGGGCGATCCTTGATGGCCACCGCAACAACACCGCCGCCTTGACGACGGCGAATGGTGCGCTGCACGCCAACCACACGTGGTGGGCTACGAAAACCTGGAGCAACAAGACCGTACCGCCCGGCCACTGCACTCAGCAGCTGAGCTGCGCAAGTGAACGTGGCGGTATCGGACATGTATGCATCATGACAGCAGGGTGTCACAGCAATTCTCTAGTGTGGCGCCGTGAGCGACGCACCACATAACCCCATCCAAACCATGGTGCTCAATGTGCTTGCCAAGCGTGGCGACTTTGTTCCTAGTTCACCCGAGCTCGCCACAGAGGTAGAAGAGCACCTGTGCGATGCGCTCACACCCATCGCCGAGCACTACAGCACCAGCAATCCGCTCTGGATCACCAAGCACGCCCTCAGCACTGTGCACGGGTGCGAAGCACACCATGTTGCATCACGCGACTCATTCTCCTGGACCATTGCTTCTGTGCGCGGCACCGTCGCCCACAAAGCGATTGAAATTCTCATCAATTCGCGCACGGTGCGCAGCCCTGGAGAACACGTCGACGACGCACTCGACCGCATCGTTGAATCTGAACGCGGCACCGCATCCGACTTCATTGCATCGTTGTCGCCTGGTGAACAAGCAGACCTACGTTCACAAGTCGTTGATCTTGTGACGAAATATGAAGACTCCTTTCCCAAGTTAGAAATGCGTTGGCGTCCTGTAGTGGAAAGCAATGCAAAAGTAGAGCTCTTTGGCGGTGCTGTTGTCATGAGTACACGCGCCGACCTCGTCATTGGGGCACCGGGCAGCAAGGTCATCATCGACATCAAATCAAGCCGCATCATGGCTTCACATCGTGAAGACCTGCGCTTCTATTCATTGGTAGAAACATTGCGCTCTCGCCAATCGCCTCGGCTCACCGCAACATTTTCTTTAGAGACACAGCGCATCGACGCCGAAGACGTTTCGCTATCTACTCTCAGCGTTGCCGTGCATCGTTTAGTTCAAGGTGCACAACTCTTGCATGAACTCGACCAAGAAAAGCGTGCCCCTACGCGTCGCAGCGGAAGTACGTGCTACTGGTGTCCACTCGCCGCCACCTGCAGCGAAGGCCAAGAGTTTTTAACCGGCGACCGCGACGCCTAGATCCATCACAGCAAACGGAACGCCAAGTGCAGCCCCGCTACGGGCACTAGCAATTCTTCTTCCGGGCTGTGTAGCCGGTTTTGGAGCCCCCAATACATCAGGGCCAAGACGCGCACTTAAGGCATCGACATCGCTCACATTCACCACAAAACCCCAAAGATGAGTGCGTTCCACTTGCTCTTGCGCACTCACCACTTCCACCACAACTGAACCCAGTTTGTGAAATGCCTGTTGCATGCCAGACCCTGCGTCGCGAGTACGTTTCACGGGCGCACCGGTTGCCGCAGTAATTGCCCCACATGTGACATCGAGTGAGTTCGTTCGCACCACCACATGGTCGACACCCAAACAGCCAACAGCTCCAGGTTCAAGTGGTAGTTCAAGACTGTTAGCGGCGCTCACCGTGTGAATGCCATCAATCGCACCAGGTTGCACCTCGGTGATTTCCCACGACACCATTCCGGCGGGCTGCGCAGTGTCGACAACGAGAACTACATCGCCGAGCGAAAACCGCGACTCAGTAGAGGTAGCCGAAAGAAGGTGGAAGCCAAAGGCCTCCCAAGGTTCCGCAGAACCACCCACCACCACAGCGGTGATGAGACTCATCGCACGAGGCTCGAGTTAGCCGCGGCCCATGTTGGGACGCTTGCCGTGATTTGCTTTTGAACGGCGGAGCTTTGCCTTGCGCTTTTTGGTCTTCTTTGACATAGGTTCGCAGACTATCGGTGAAATCAGCCTTTTCGCCACCGGGCTCGGCCATTGGCATAAGGCTCCCCCGTCGCGCTCGTGGTGGCACAGAGGTAGGAAACTTTGCTTTCAGCGATTCCCTGTGCCCCAATGGGGCTGCAATAGGCCCCGGGGCTCACATATTTCACACCACTGGGCACCGTGCTCGACACGCTCGGTGGTGCGACAGGAACCGTCACAGAGGAAGTCGGCGAGGTGACAGAAGTGCCACAACTATCTACAAGTTTTTTGACGCGACCATATTCACTTTGATCCATCGACAACTTCCAACGGGCCTTAATGGACACCCAATCGGAAATGTACGTGCAGTGATACGACGCAAGAGGTGGCAACCAATTACTGGGGTCTTTGTCAGACTTTGACTGGTTCACCGAGTCGGTCACCGCAAGAAGCGTTCGAGGATCACTGAGGTCGTTTGCATACAACGTGCGCTGTGCCGTGGTCCAGGCCCATGCTCCAGAATCCCACGCCTCTTTGAGCGCTACAACGTGGTCGATATCAACATTGCCCTTGTCGCTCCACCGCGCTGCGTCGTATGGCGACAACCAATCTCCGGCCACCACCACGCAACCGTAGGGGTCTACTTGCGCCTTGGTCAGACTGTCGCGGATGAGTACTTCTTCACGAGTGTCGCAACCATTGCCGTCGAGATCTTTCCAATGCGGGAAAAGTTCTCGCACGTAGCCGCTGGTGTACTCATTTTCTACAACGATGCTTGCTAACAGTGCTGCCGTTGATCCTGCTGCTACTGGCGCTACTTCACCTGAAGCAATCGAAGTGCTTGAACGCAGAAGTGTTGTGGAAGTTGAAGATGAAGTGGATGTTGAAGTGGTGGTTCCACAACTTTGCAAAAGTTTTTTGATGCGACCGTATTCACTTTGGTCCATGGAAAGTTTCCATTGCACTTTCACTGCTACCCAGTTCGCAAGGTAGGTGCAACGATAAGAAACAAGTGGCGGCAAATAGTTGCTCGGGTCTTTTTCACCCTTTTTCACATTTTCGCTATTGGTCACCACGTTCAACACGATGTGATTTCCTAGCTCGTTTGCGTAGTCGCTGCGTTGCGTTGCGCTCCATGCCCAACCACCGGAATCCCACACTTCTTTCAAGGAAACTAGATGATCAATTTGCACATCACGACCCAGCAACCATGTTCGGCCGTCATAAGGAGATAACCATTTACCAGAAGTGACCGTGCAACGAGCACCCGATTTCTGCACGGCCTGCATACTGTCGCGTTCTAAAACTTCGGCACGCGTATTACAGCCATCTTTATCGAGGTCTTTATTTTCACCGAACAATGAACGGTTGTATCCACCTTTGTGTTCATTTGCCACGGAGATTTTGGCAAGACCTTCTAATGGAGGAAGCGTTGTAATTGGTTGTGAACTTGCACTGACGTGCTGTGACGCCGATGAACATGACAACACCACAATTGCTGCTACCCCATGTACAGCAACTCGCCATTTCATAATGAAACCCTAACTGCACGTTTCATGTGAATACGAGAAACCTGCATTTCATTTACGCAACAGCAGATTCTTTCATTTCAATGAAAATACACTCGCCTGGACACATCTCGGCCGACTCCACCACCAGTTGATGATGTTTGAGCGGGACCCAAGCCAAACTTCCACCGCTACCTGGGTCATTGAGTGGGCGTGACTCTTCTGCAACATAAGCAATGCCATCTTCAAGTTGTACGAAAACATCTGGGCAATGGTCGACACACAGCCCATCACCAGTACAAAGGTCTTGGTCAATCCATACGTGCACGAAGGAAGAAACTACACGCAATACACATGTGACGCTCTACCCTGATGATGTGAAACTCAACGCACCCATCGCCCCCCGTCAGGAACATGTTTGGAAACGCCCCACCGGCGATATCCAAGATCCTTGGGCTTGGTTGCGCAACAAAAATGACCCAAACACCATCGCCTATCTCGACGAAGAAAATGCATATGCACACCAATGGTTTGCACAAAGTGAGCCGAGCATCAACACTCTCTTTGAGGAAATTAAAAGCCGAGTTCAAGAAACTGACATGTCGGTTCCCACCCAACACGGCCCATGGTGGTACGTCTCCAAAACTATTGAAGGTATGGCATACGCCATGCATTGCCGCGGACTCTCCAAAGAGACCGCCACAGAGCACACAATTCTTGACGAAAACGCCGAGGCAGGTGAGGAAGAATACTTTTCGCTCGGGGTGGCTGAAATCAGTGCCGACCATTCTCTTCTCGCGTGGTCATACGACATCGACGGCAGCGAGCAGTACTGCATGCGCATCCGCAATCTTGTTGACGGAAAAGATCTCCCCGACACATTGCACGACACCTCGTATGGGGGTGCTGCCTTTAGCAATAACAACGAATACCTGTTCTACGTTGTTAATGACGAAGCCCTACGACCCTTTCGCGTCATGCGCCACCGCATAGGCGAGCCACAAAGCTCTGATGTATTGGTGTACGAAGACCTCGATGAACGCTTTTTTGTGGGTCTTGGCCTCACGCGTTCAAGTAATTACATCATCATTGAGTCGGCATGTCGCACCACAAGTGAAGCGCACATCATCGATGCACATTCTCCACTGACCCCACCAATATGTGCCCGCCCTCGCGAAGAAGGCCTTGAATACAGCATTGACGACTGGGGAACTTCGTTTGTTGTGCTGACAAACCTAGAAGCCGAAGATTTCTGCGTGCATACCGCACCACATAATGCCCCAGGCAATTGGTCAATACTCATTGAACACATTTCTGGGCGACGTATTACCGATATCAACCCGTTTCAGAAGTTCCTTGTTGTCTACGAATGGCAAGATGCGCAACCTCGTATTCGCCTCGTTTTTCCCGATTCTTCACAACACGTCGTTGCTGTTCTCAACGAGCCACACGATGTTGAACTCGAGAGCAACCCCGAGTGGACCACACAGACTCTTCGCATTCAGTACCAGTCGCTCATTACGCCAAACACGGTTGCTGAATACGATGTTGTAGAGAAGTCGTTAAAAACTCTGAAACAAACAGTTGTTCCCAATGTTGATTTATCGCAATACGTAGCAACACGTGAGTGGGCTACTTCACACGACGGCACCTCCGTGCCAATCGACATTGTGCGTCATCGCGACACACTCCAAGATGGTTCTGCGCCCGCAGTGCTTTATGGCTATGGAAGCTACGAAATTTCTATTGCACCACATTTCTCTGTCACACGCTTTTCACTTCTCGACAGAGGTTGGGTGTGGGCCATTACCCACCCGCGTGGGGGTGGCGAGATGGGCCGACGCTGGTACCTCGGTGGACAATTGCTCACGAAACGCAATACCTTCCTCGACACCATTGCAAGCGCCGAGCATTTAGTAGCCAATAAGTGGGCACGTACGGGCGGTATTGCGCTGTACGGCGGCAGTGCAGGCGGCCTCCTTGTTGGTGCATGCATCAATATGGCACCCCATGTGTTTGGAGCAGCAGTTGCTGCTGTTCCATTCGTCGACGTGGTGAGCACCATGAGCGACCCCACACTTCCGCTCACTGTGACCGAATGGGAAGAATGGGGCGACCCGCGCAGTGAGCCCTGGGCTTCATACATGTTGTCGTACTCACCGTACGACAACGTTGAAGACAAGAAGTACCCACCGCTCTATGTAACAGCTGGCTTGAATGACCCTCGTGTGAGTTACCACGAGCCAGCCAAGTGGGTTGCCAAATTGCGGTCAATGCAGAACAACACGAGCGATATCTTTTTCCGTTGCGAGATGGGCGCTGGCCACGGCGGGCCTTCAGGGCGTTACGAACATTGGCGCGACGAAGCACACACCATTGCGTTCATGCTGCAACAACTACCAACACACTCAATATAAGAAAAACCACGTTTCTCCACACGTGGTTCATCGATAAAGGTGCCCGCGACACGGCACCAAAGCACCGACACGACGGCGTCTCTCCACGGCGCAGCAATTGAACAATGCGCACTGTGAAGCCGGCGAGCAATATGCATGCAGCAACTCCTGTTACAACAAGTGCAACTTGTGCAATGAGTAAAGCTCCCAGCACTACTTCACACCACGGCAATGCCCATTTCACGAGAGCATCAATAAATGTGCGCCCAGTAGAAAATGGCGTAGTGGAAATACTCCACTCTTTCCCCTGTGCAAGTTTGCTCACACCAGCCCATACGAACATGAGGCCAAGAGCCATACTCACGAGCACGCGCAGTGCATTCACTCGGGGAATGCAACCTCTACAACTTTGCCCCGGTAAAACGCCATGGCATGCGGCGAGACACCCGTTGGAGTGTGGAGATGCGTTACTTGCCCCACCACGAAATAGTGATCTCCGTAAAGCGCATCGGAGTGGAGATTGCAGTCGATGTGGGCAAGTGAGCCTGCAATTGCTGGTGCCCCATTGAGCGAAGGTGCCCATTCAATGCCAGCAAAACGATCGTCCGACTCTTTTGCAAATCTCCAGCACACATCGGCTTGGTTCTCAGCCAACACATTGACACAGAACTTTCCTTGGTCTTTGAGTGCATTCCATGTTTTTGACTGAGTACCAGGAAGAAAGCCAACCAATGGTGGTTCAAGAGACACTGAGACAAATGAGCCAATAGTGATTCCCTGCGGCGCGCCATCGGAATCTATTCCTGTTACTACAACAACACTGGTGGGAACATGGCCAAGTACGTCGCGGAATTGTCGAGAGTCAAATGCAGTCACGGCAACAGCGTAACAATTTTACCGAGGCAAAGATCTACAAACGAAAGTTCAAGCCTTCAGATGCAATGAATACGTTGCATCCAGCCGCCTTGCCAATAGCGGTCAAACACGCAGCTGACGCGTCGAGAGCATCGTCAGATCGCGAAGGGTCATGATGGAAGAGCGCTAAGTTCTTCACCCCATGGGTGGTTGCTACCCACACTGCATATTCCGCCGTGCAATGGCCCCACGTGGATTTCACGGCAAACTCTTGCGGCGTGAATTGCGAATCATGAATGAGCAGGTCGGCGCCTTCTACCAACTCACGTGCTCCATCGCTAATGCCATGTGATCCATCGGTGGGCTGTTGATGATCAGACAAGTAGGCAATTGATTTGCCATTGAGTTCAATACGAAAACCGAGCGTTGCCCCCACGTGAGGAATAGCACGAGCTTTCACATGAACATCGTCAATCATGAAATCGGAATTTGGCGTATCGACAAAAGAAATGGTTCCGGGAATGTGCGACAACCCGACAGGAAAAAGTGGAGGGCTGACTAATTTGTCAAACACTGCTTGCAGCGACATGCCATCGTCTTGAACTGGCCCACGAACGGTGAGCACTGTTTCTTCATTCAACAAAGGCGCAAAAAAAGGAAGGCCCTGTGTGTGGTCGAAATGTGAATGCGTTAAGAGACACGTCCCCACAAACTTGGTGTCGCGTGTGAGGCATTCTTTTCCGAAATAGCGAAGCCCTGTTCCGAGATCAAACAAAATGGGTTGGCTATTAGGTGTGAGCACTGAAACACACGACGTATTGCCGCCGTAGCGCATGATGTCGTCGCCATGGCAAGGTGTTGAGCCACGAACGCCATGAAATGTGACCGAGAACGTCGTCTCAGAACCTGTGTCGTGCCCCCGCATAAGTGATGACGCTACGCCTCTTTGCGCAAAGGTGTAAATGTTGACGAGCGTGACGTTGGTCGCAAGCCCCCGTGGAGCGACTACCGTTCACGTATGGGCAACAACACACCTCGCACTCAAGAGGTCTCGGCCAATGGCATCGACTTTCACTATCTCACCTTGGGGAGTGGCCCTTTAGCCCTTTGCCTACACGGCTTCCCCGATACAGCTCATTCGTGGATCCCCACAATGAACCACATCGCCGATGCAGGTTTCACTGCAGTGGCTCCTTTCATGCGTGGCTATTCCCCCACATCACTGGCTTCCGATGGGTGTTATCAAACTGCTGCGCTATCTCACGATGCCGTTGCACTGCATGAAGCACTTGGCGGATCAGACGATGCGGTCATTATTGGCCACGATTGGGGAGCCCCCGCAACTTATGGCGCAGCGTTGCTTGCACCTCAGCGTTGGAAGAAAGTGGTGGGCATGGCAGTGCCACCGGGGCCAGCGCTTGGCTTAGCTTTTCTCAGCAATTTAGAGCAGGTGCGGAGAAGTTGGTACATGTTCTTTTTTCAACATGGCTTGTCAGACATTGTGGTAGCAGCAAACAACTACGCCTTCATCGATAAAATTTGGGCCGACTGGTCACCAACTTTTGATTCTGGCAATGCTGCGCAACATGTGAAAGATGCATTGGGCACTCCAGAGAACTTGTCGGCTGCACTCGGTTATTACCGTGCGGCTTTAGGTGACGGATACAGGAATCCTGCGTATGGTGAACTGCAATCGCGCATGGGCGGCGAGGTTCCGACACAACCACTTCTCTACATGCACGGCGAAAACGACGGATGTATCGGTACTGAAGTAATGGAATCGGCGAGCAGCATGTCGGGAAACAATGTTGTATATGAAATAGTGAAAAATGCCGGGCACTTTTTGCAACTTGAGCAACCACAAGTTGTTGGTGCACGCATCGCAGATTGGATCACCTCATGAAACCTCAACTCCCTGACGGCCTTGTAGCAATTGTGAAGCGCGAATGTGCCACGTGCGTCATGGTCGACCCGTTGTTTACCAACATCGCAGCAAGTGGTACTCCCCTCACGGTCTACACACAAGACGACCCAACATTTCCCGCTTCAGTTTCTGCAATTCACGATGCAGACCTATCGGTGTCGTGGCATTACGACATTGAAACTGTGCCCACGTTGCTGCGTATTGAAAACGGTGAAGAGGTAGATCGCACCTTTGGCTGGAGCAAAGATGCATGGCAAAAATTCACAGGCATTTCAGACCTCGGTACAGAACTTCCCGTCATGCGACCCGGATGCGGCTCGCTTAGTGTTGACCCCAACTTGGAAGACGAACTGCGCGTGCGCTTCACGAGTTCCACATTGCATTCCCGGCACGTTGAACTCGCAAGTGCCGAAGATGAATTCGAGTCGATGTTCACACGTGGTTGGACCGACGGCTTACCTGTTATTCCGCCCACACCTGAACGCGTGTTGCGCATGCTCACCGGAACAACACGTAGCCCACAAGATGTAGTTGCTATTGCGCCGCCCAACTTGGTGGAATTAACCGTCGAGAAAATAGCAATTAATGCGGTAATGGCTGGTGCGCTTCCTGAATACTTACCGTGGATCATTACTGCTCTTGAAGCGGTGTGCAACGACGAATTCAACATGCACGGAGTGCTTGCCACCACCATGCCCGTTGGCCCCGTCATTATTTGTAATGGCCCGGGCACCAAAGCAATTGGCATGAACAGCGGCGTCAACGTATTTGGTCAGGGCAACCGCGCAAACCTCACCATTGGTCGTGCCGTGCAACTCACCATCCGTAATGTTGGCGGCGGTAAGCCAGGCGAAGTAGACCGAGCCACACATGGCAACCCTGGAAAGCTGAGTTTCTGTTTTGCCGAAGATGAAGCAGGCTCACCATTTGGAACTTTGGCGCAAGAGCGCGGTATTGCCCCTCAGCAAAATGCCGTCACGGTGTTTGCTGGCGAAGGACCACGCTGCGTTGTTGACCAGGCCGCACGCACACCTGAACAACTCACCAATTCTTTTGCCGCATGCCTACGTGCAACACATCACCCCAAATCGGTGCTTTCCTTCGATGCGATTCTTGTGGTGAGCCCCGACCATTCGCGCGTATACGCCGAAGCCGGATGGGATCGCGAAAAAATATTGAGCGAGTTGTATGCGCGCCTCAATATTCCTGGCGCCGAGCTGGTGAAAGGTGCACTCGACATGGCCGAAGGTTTACCCGCCAAGTTTGCCGACCGCATAGTGCCCAAATTCAAGGCTGGCGGAATCCTTCTGGCCCATGCTGGTGGCGGAGCGGGGCTCTTTTCTTCAATTATTGGCGGATGGGCCAACGGCGCCATGGGCAGCACACCCGTGACACGACCCGTCCTTTCATGACAGACTGTCAACCATGAGCGCGCCCATTCTTCTCGACCCCACCAATGAGTCACGGCCCGCGCAACGCGAGCAGCTCACACGCCCCGCATCGGTGAAAGGGCTCACCGTTGGGTTGCTCGACATCGTGAAGGCACGTGGCGATGTTTATCTCAATCGCCTTGAAGAACTTTTTGTTGCAGAAGGCGCAAAGGTTTTGCGCTTTCGCAAACCCACTTTCACCAAACCTGCTCCTCCCGACCTACGCCATGAAATATCTATTCAGTGCAACGTGGTCATTGAAGCACTCGCCGATTGAGGCAGTTGTACGTCGTGCAGTGTGCACGACATCGCAGACTTAGAACTTCGCGGAGTGCCTTCGCTCTTTGTTGCCTCAAGTGAGTTCATTAACGCTGCATCTGCACAAGCAGAAGCACTCGGATTTCCCGACATTGCACGCGTCTTTGTGGGTCACCCCATTCAAGATCGCACCGACGACGAGATGCGTGAACTTGCCGAACTTTCCTTCCCGGAAATTCTGCGCAAAATCACTTCTGCTTCATTGTCTGCATAGTTGACGGCATGCAGTACCCCGTTGTGGAGTACTCAACGAGACCTTCATTCACCAGTGCTTGCGCTAATCGCAAGGCTCGTTCAACATCTGTTAATCCCATCACTTCAGCGAGTCGTTCAGAGGTAACTGCACCCACTGTGAGCGCCTTCATTAATTTTCCGCGCGCCTGACGATCTGAGCCAGCAAACTTCGCCTGTGGCTTACTGGTAAATGCCGAGGCCTTTGCCGGGTCAACTTCGCCGTTTGCACCACCTTTCCAAACACATTGAGCAAGCACTGGACACTCTGCACAATGCGCTTTGCGTGCCGTGCACACCGTTGCCCCAAAGTCCATCATCACCTGGTTCCAATCGCGCGAGAAACCTATGGGCAGCCATTCATCGGCAAGTTCTTGCGATGCACGGGCGTTTAACACTGTGCCCGAAATGCGCGCCAATACTCGCGCAACATTGGTGTCGACCACAGCAACATCTGCATCGAAAGCAAAAGTCAAAACAGCTCGCGCAGTGTACGGACCCACCCCAGGAAGCTCGAGGAGTTCGTTCAATGTGTTGGGCACTTCGCCGTCAAATCGCTCCACCATCATTTGTGCCGCAAGTTGCAAATTTTTACAACGCCGCGGGTAACCCATCCCCTGCCATTCCACGAGCATGTCGGCTAACGATGCAGCCGCACACGCACGAGGAGTCGGAAAGAGCGAAACGAAGCGTTCAAAGCGCGGTAGGACTCTCGGCACATGTGTTTGTTGAAGCATCACTTCAGATACCAGCACGTGCCATGGGTCTTGCGTTTCACGCCATGGCATATTGCGCAGTTGAGGTATCCCCCACTGCAAGAGCAGATCAGGAACGTTGTTTATGCGTTCCAAGCAGCATTGACGTCGTAAGGGCGTGTGCGCTCAGGCGCATTTGCACGCTTCCACACCATGACGCGGCGACGGAAGTAACACACTTCTTTACCATCTTGGTTGAAGCCTTTAGTTTCTACCGTCACAATGCCGCGGTCGTTCTTCGACTTTGATTCAGCAATTTCCAACACGCGTGTTTCCGCATGAATGGTGTCGCCATGAAATGTTGGGAACTTGTGTTGCAGGGTTTCCACTTCCAAGTTGGCAATGGCTGCACCGCTCACATCGGGAACGCTCATGCCCAACACGAGCGAGTACACCAAGTTGCCCACAACTACGTTGCGGCCTTGCACGCTTTGTGAAGCAAACCAATCGTTGGTGTGTAATGGGTGATGGTTCATGGTGATCATGCAAAACAAATGATCGTCGTACTCGGTAATGGTTTTTCCTGGCCAGTGGCGATACACGTCGCCCACGGTGAAGTCTTCTAAACAGCGGCCAAAGGGACGTTCATGAGTTGTCATACCGAAACGCTAACCCACGCGAGGCATCTCACAAAAGTGCAGCGCCGAACTCCAATTACAACTTGCGCATGGGGCCAGAATCATCATCTGGCAACGCGGGCAATGGGTACTGCCCTGTGCGGTCGCGCGGAGCGTGGCGCTCGACCCAGTCAATATTGCTTTCGCCCCTGCTCACTGCATCTTCAGCTACTTGACGCAACGGCTTCAAGCGATCTTTCCTCTCGAGCGACCACGGGCCAACGCGCAACGACAAATAGCATGCCGCACCAACAAGTATGGGTAACCAAAACTGTGCAAGTCGATATGTCAATACGCCAACGGTTGCAGAACTGCGCGATAAACCAAAGCCCACGATGGTGGGAATATAAATGCCCTCAACGATTCCCAGGCCACCCGGGGTAATAGGCACTACGGCCATCACGTTGGCCAAACCAAATGCCACGATGAGACCATCGATAGCAATGTGTCCGCCAAATGCACGCAAGAACACAAAGAGTGCCGCCATGTCGAACAGCCAGTTTGCTAACGCCCAGCCAGCAACACGCCACAACAACTGCCGGTCGGCAATGAGACCTTCCAAGCGGTTGCCTAAATGGCGAATGACCTCACAGGCATGGTCGGCATCAATACGTACATGTTGAGCAAGCCAACGCACCGCGCGCTCAGCACGACCTTGACCTTCTACCAAACCAAAGATCAGCCCCGCAGCAACGAGCATGAGCACAATGCCCACTATTGCTGCGGCCCCGTACAACGCATTCACTCCTCGAATAGGAATAGAAATGATGAGCCCCACCCACAAGATGAGATTCAGCATTACAGCAGAGCCAATGCCGGCGGTAGCTAATGCAAACCCCGCATCGGGCCCTTGTATGCCCGACAACGTCAGTAGTCGGTAACCCAGCGCTGAAGATGCAGCACTACCACCCGGCATGATGCTGCCGAGCGACTTCGTGCTGAGTTGAATGCGGAAAAGTCGCACCACTGGCATTTTGTGACCTTCACTGCCTAATGCAGCACGTGTGAGCAACGAATAACAAAAAAGCCCGATGAATTCCAGCAGCACACCGAAGGCAAGCATTGTTTTGTCCACCCGAAACAAGTCATGAAAGGCCTGACGGAATCCGGGAACAAGCGGGAAGACAAAAAAGTAAATGACTGCAGCAAAGCCAATGGTCTTCAGCGTGCGTATCCACACCTTGCGCCGAATGGCAGCTGCTTCAACCGAGAGGTTCGCAGAATTGCTTGGCTGATCGCCGCTCGACTGCATTTTCATAGGTTAGTTAACTTCAACGCAATCTGCTGTAACTGATGCATCACCGCGGGGCGTAAAGAAGAGTCGGTTTTACCTAATCGCACCATTACCAACTCTTTTTCGGGAATAACCACGGTGTATTGACCCTCATACCCAGTAGCAACGACCGAGTTTTTACATTGTGGCCACACCCACCAGTGTGCGCCATATTGGGTTTCAGTTACTGCATCGTTAGCCACAACTGTTCGTGCGTGGTTCACCCAATGGCCGGGAAGAAGTTGCCTGCGCGTTCCATCAACTACAACAG
>WLST01000021.1 GCA_009711295.1 Actinomycetota bacterium
GATGCGCGCACACTCAAACCCAAGTCTCGTGGCGTTGCTCAATCGGTAGCACAATGGAGAGAGGAGCGTGCGCAGAAGCTCGATACTCCTATCCGCCAGGTGCTCCCAGATTTAGCGTTATTAGGCATATCTCAAAAAGCTCCGCAGAATCACGACGAATTGTCTCAATGCAGGGGTGTTGATGGAAGGCATCTCAAAGGTGCTATTGCAAGTGAAATTTTGGCCGCAGTGGCTCGTGGTCGCGACGTGACGGCAGAGTTTCCCGTGAACGATGTTGAGGATTTCGACCGCGACCTACGACCAGCTGCCACTTTGATATCGGCATGGATTAGTGAAGTAGCAGGCAAAACCAGCATCGAAACGGCCCTGCTTGCCACCCGTTCCGACATCATTGACTACCTACGTGGCAACCGTCACGCCCGATTGCGCACAGGATGGAGAGCCGAGATTATTGGGACCGATCTTGATGATCTTCGTGAGGGTTCTGCCGGCATATCTTTTGATGGAAAAGGGGGATTACGGCTTGTTCGCGCCGCTCCCGAAGAGAACTTCGAGCAATAACAGCAATCCGTGCCCAGCCTGCGATACAATATAAAACTGTTGTGTCCAATGCGGTGATTTCACCGTTCGTTAGGTCGGAGCCCTCTCGTGAAAAAGGGTCGTCATCGTCGCTTCGAAGAAGCGCGCAAATTAAAGCAAGCTGGGCCTAGTGCCGCAGATCTCGGTTTCAGTGAACAAACATCTCGCACGAAGAGCGAAGATGATGAATACGCTGCAATTGCCGAGAAATACGGAGTTCGTTTCGACGACGAAGACGACGAAGACGACGAACGCTCCGAATTTTAATCAGGCTTTTCACGCACATCCTTTATTTTCAGTCAGTTTTCGCTGCTGTCCCCGTTCACCCCTTACTGATTGTTGATCATTATGACCCCACGTAGAAATATCGCCCTTGTAGCCCACGTTGACCACGGAAAAACCACGCTTGTCGACGCCTTGCTCCGTACCACAGGTACCTTTGCTGCTCACCAGGCGCTTGTTGAGCGTGTGATGGACTCCGACGACCAAGAGCGCGAACGCGGAATCACCATTTTGGCCAAAGCCGCCCAAATCACCTATAAGGGAACCTGCATCAACTTGGTCGACACCCCAGGTCACGCCGACTTTGGTGGGGAAGTGGAACGAGCTCTCCACATTGTTGACGGCATTGTTTTGCTCGTCGACGCAGCCGAAGGTCCACTGCCTCAAACACGCTATGTGTTGTCAAAGGCCATGGAAGCCCATTTGCCCGCAATTGTTGTGCTCAACAAGGTTGACCGCCAAGATGCTCGGACAGCAGAAGTGCTTGAAGAGGTTGAACAACTCTTTCTTGATCTTGCAAAGACCGACGAACAACTTGCTTTCCAAGTAATCAGTGCTGTGGCACGTGAAGGACGAGCAATGGTAGGTGTAGGAATGCCTGCAGCTGATGCAGACCTTTCTGCCTTGCTCGATTGCATGTTGACACTTCCTGCTCCGTCTAGTGATCCTGATGGCATTTTGCAAGCACTTGTTACCAACCTCGACGCTTCTGAATATCTTGGTCGCCTCGCTATTGGTCGCGTGTATTCCGGAACCTTGAAAAAGGGCGAGACCGTTGCGGTTATGCAAAAGCCAAACGAAGACGGCACAGAGAATGTCATTCGTCGTCGCCTTACTCAACTGTACGCATTTGATGGCATCGGCCGTCGTGAAGTTGACACTGTCGAAGCAGGAGACCTTTTCGTAGTTTCTGGCATCCCAGAAGTTCAAGTTGGCGACACCATTTGCACTATCGATAAGCAAGTTCCGTTGCCTCGACTCAGCGTCGATGAGCCGGTTATTCGTATGAGTTTTGGAGTGAACACTTCTCCGTTGGCCGGCCGCGAGGGTAAGTACCTCACAAGTCGCCACCTCAGAGAACGTCTTGAGCGCGAAATTCTTGGCAACGTGTCTATTCGCCTCACCGATACTGGCTCTCCTGAAATTATTGAAGTTGCTGGTCGTGGTGAATTGCAATTATCAGTTCTCATCGAAAACATGCGACGCGAAGGTTACGAACTACAAGTAAGTCGACCTCAAGTAGTGACACGCGAAGTAGACGGCAAACGGCAAGAACCATTGGAAAATGGCGCATGCGACATACCCGATGAATATGTGGGTGTAGTTACACAGACCTTGGCACCACGCAAAGGCAAAGTAACCGATATTCGCCCAGGAGATGTCGGTCGTACCATCATTAGTTTTGAAGCGCCTTCACGTGGACTCATCGGTTTCCGCTCTGAACTCATTACCCAAACGCGAGGAACTGCGCTCATTCATATGAACCACGCTGGTTGGACTCCGTGGGTAGGAGAGCTTCCACAACGCTTGGGTGGAGCCATGATTGGCGACCGCATGGGCAAAGTAACTGCATACGCACTCGACAATCTTCAAACACGTGGAACTTTATTTGTGGAACCCGGTACTGAGATCTATGAAGGCATGGTTGTTGGGGAAAATGCACGTAACGACGAAATGGTTGTTAATGCTGTGCGCGAAAAAGAAAAGAACAACATTCGCACACACAGCCACGACGATGGTGTCAAGCTAGCTGCGCCTACATTGCATAGTTTGGAAACTGCAATTGAATGGATCGCTGACGATGAATTGGTGGAAGTAACACCAAAATCAATTCGTATTCGCAAGCGCGGGTTGTCGATTGAAGAGCGCAAACGCGCTTTTAAGAAATAACTTTTATTTCTTTGGTCGTTTTGTTAAAACGACAGGGTGGCCAACTGCAGTTGCAGTGCGTTTTTCCAGTTCGGTTGCCATCAGTGCGTACACTTTTTCGCCGACCATCTCGGTGATTTCGTCTTTGAGATATTTATAAACAGGCTTATCACCCACAAAAGCGAGTCGATCGTCGTTGCACCACCAATGGAATTCGTGTCCACCTTCGCCCCAGTCGCGACGTTTCCATTCGCGAATGAAGGTAACAACATGGCCATCTTCATCGGTGGTGTCTTGAGAGCGCATTGGCACTTGCCAACAAACATCTGGTTTCCAGTCCATCGGGCGTTCGCCTGCTTCAGTGGCTCCGATGTGTAACGCACACCCAACGCCACCTTCAAACCCGGGACGGTTGAGAAAGATGCACGCACCGTCGACCACTTTTGTTGTGACGGTTCCGCTCTTGTCGGTCTTGTGCCAACCCTTCTCGTCGGCTCGTGCCTTGAACTGCCAATTCTTAGCGGTGAGTCGTTTTGAAGATTTCTTTACAGTCTTTACATCGTTATCGTCAATGAAGTGAGCGCCGAAACTGCAGCATCCTTGCATTAGTTCTGGTGTGGCCTCTTCGTGGATGCCTTGGCAGCCTTGTCCGTATATGCACATCCAGTTAGAGAGCATGTACGACACATCAAACATGTAAGTGCGCTCTTCTTCTGGGTCTTCAAAACTTACCCATTCATGGAGATCTTCAGGTATAGACACAATTAGAGACAATACAGATGAAACAGCAAAAACAACGAATTACATCATGAACTTTGGGTTGACCTTTGAGTACTCTGAAGAAATGTCAGGTGTTGTCCACACAAACACTGCGGAGCTCTTTCTCGTAGGTCAAGATGCTTCGAACATGATGGGGAGCCCTGCGGGTGTGTGTTATCCCACCACAACGGCAGAAGTACAAGAAGCGGTTCGATGGGCACGGGCAAAAGGCATGACCTTTATTGCCCGTGGTGCAGGTACTGGTTTAGCAGGAGGCGCCATACCAACAGATGGCTCGTTGGTCATTTGCCTCACAAAGATGAACAACATTCGCAGCATCGACGTGCACAAGCGTACGGCATGGGTTGAGCCCGGCGTACTCAATGCCGACCTGTCACGCCGCACCGCTCGCGATGGCTTACATTTCGCCCCAGACCCTTCGAGTCAACAGAGTTGCACCATTGGTGGAAACGTGGCTAATAACTCTGGCGGACCTCACTGCTTGTCGGAGGGAGTGACCTCCGCACATATTTTGGCTCTCGAAGTGGTGCTCCCTTCTGGCGACGTATGCATTCTCGATGCCGAAAGTTCGCTCTTCGATCTACGAGGAGCATTCATTGGAAGCGAAGGGATGTTCGGCATTGCGACAGCAATTGAAGTGCGCCTTGTGCAGAATCCGCCTCACATATCAACGATGGTTGTCGGATTCGCCTCAGTGCATGAAGGGGCCATGGCGGTCAGTGCCATTATTGCTCACGGCATTATTCCTAGTGCCCTAGAGATGATGGATGCCCCCATTACGCGGGCCGTCGAAGAGTACGTACATGCAGGGTTTCCCCTCGATGCTGCGGCCATGCTCATAGTGGAAATTGATGGTCTTGAAAATTCAGTATTAGATGGTTCGCGAGCAGTAAAAGACATTGTTTCTCGTTTTGGGGCTACAAGTTTTCAGGTTGCTCAAAGCCAAGGCGAGAGAGCACTCATTTGGAAAGGACGCAAAACCGCATTCGGAGCAATTGCTCGAATTCAACCGAACTACTACTTGCACGACACAGTAGTGCCGCGCAAGAAATTGGCCGAGGTGCTCTCACAGGTGTCATTAATAGCTACCGAAGAGCATCTGCAGGTCATGAACGTCTTCCATGCCGGCGATGGCAACTTGCACCCCATTTTGATGTTCGACAAAAGGGTGGATGGCGTCATGGACCGTGTTCATCGAGCCGGTGCTGAAATTGTCCGGGTCTCTTTAGAAGCAGGCGGCGTGTTGTCGGGAGAGCATGGTATCGGTCTTGAGAAGCGCGATTTTATGAGATGGATGTTCACCGAAAACGATCTGCTCTTCCAACAAAAATTGCGGTCCGCTTTCGATCCAGAAGGTATTTCTAATCCACATAAAGTTTTACCGCGGGGCTCAGGATGTTCTGATATGTCGTCAATCCCGCCAGGAAGTTGGATCTGACGTGTTGAGAAACGTAATGAGTTTCGGAAGTGCAGTTGATGATCTGCAGCGCCAAATGGCCATAAGCGATGCTGTCAATATCGTTGGTTTGAATAGCACCGGTGCCTCAACCGTCAGAGACGAAGGATCCGTATTGAAGGCCCCATCAGGCATCCTTTCCTATGAACCAGACGAACTCATGATCTCCGTATTTGCCGGCACCAGCATCAGCGACATCAACGACGAATTACAAGGAGCAAAACAACGAATCCCCATTCCTGAATGGGGGACCATAGGAGGAGCCGTTGCAACCCGTCGCAATGGTCTTCGAGACTCTTATCACCAAACGCTTCCCAATAATGTTCTGCGTTGCTCAGTCATTGCAGCCGATGGGAGCCTGTACCAAAGTGGAGGCCAAGTCGTAAAGAATGTTTCTGGCTTTGATCTCATCAAGCTCCTCGTGGGCAGTTGGGGACTCTTGGGCTTGATTGTCGAAGTAACGATGCGCACAGAGCCGATTCCTCAGGTTTCGCAGTGGGTGCAATCTGCCGCCCCCACAGCAATTGCGCAAGTCAGTGATCTATATAGACCTTCTGTAGTGACATGTTTCGAAGGCAATATGTACGTCCTCTTAGAGGGTCATGAAAAAGACGTTCAACAGCAAATTTTGCAGCTCGACGGTTTCTCTTTATGCGAGATGCCTCTTACTAACAATTCCCCACAGTTGACAAATGTGAATCGGTCTTCACAAGGTGTGCCTCACTCAATTGAGCGGGCAATACGTAAAGAATTTGACCCAGGCAATAAGTTAAATAAATCCATTGCCTCGCAGAGAGGCCTTCTCACATGAGTATTGATCACAGTTTCTTTCAGCTGGTTCAAGAAGAAGACCTCAATACGTGTGTTAATTGCGGACTCTGTTTGCCACATTGCCCGACATACAGGGTGACTGGGGAAGACTTATATAGCCCACGAGGGCGCATCAACCTGATTCGCTCAGTGAAGCATGGCGAACTCAGCCTGACAAAAGAGGTGGTTCATGCTTTAGACACCTGCATCCAGTGCATGGGATGTGAGCCTGCGTGTCCGTCTGGCGTGCAGTACCACGCCATCATTTCACCAGCGAAAGCCGAAATGCACTCTCGCTGGAAGTGGCGTGACATTACCCTGCGTTGTGGACTCTACGTCGTTACTCACATGCGTAGTTTGAGAATATTCACTCTCGCTGTGTTGTTGGCACAAAAATTAAAAATGGTTCCAAAAAAGATGCCCGTACCAGCTCTCAGTTTTCGTCAGCCTCAATTTCACCTTGAAGACGAAGATGCCTCGAAAATGGAAGTGTTGTTGTTCACAGGATGCGTAATGGATGCCTGGTATCGGAAAGTTCATATTGACACCATTACCTTGCTTGAGGCCTTGGGCTACTCAGTAAAGGTCTCAGGAGATGAATACGGATGCTGCGGCGCACTTCATGAACACGCTGGTTTTGCAGATTCTGCTGCAAGAATGCAGAAGAAAATTCAACGGCCTCAGAGTAATTCGATGATGGTAGTGAATTCGGCTGGTTGTTCTGCATCGTTGAAAAACACGTTTGCCGGAAGTCGCACCGTCTTAGACATTAATGAATTACTCTTTCGCCACATCACAGATTTACAGCGGTTGCTGGTTCGACGAACTGAAACGGTTCTGATCCAAGAACCATGTCATTTACGTCATGTACAAGGCATATCGCGAGAGGTGAAAGAACTGTTAGAAATTGCCTTTACTGTTGCGCAACTAGAAGATGATGGACTGTGCTGTGGCGCCGGCGGTTCATTTAGTTTTAGTCAACCCACAATGGCGCAAGCGGTACGTGACCGAAAGATTGAAGAGATCGACAGGGTCATTCATTCCAATTCTTCGAAGACTATTCATTACTTGGCTTCGGCGAACCCGGGCTGTTTATCTTTTCTTTCCGGGGCCAGTATCGACGTAGAAATTGTGCATCCAGTCACGCTGTTAGCGCAATCTTTAATCTCACAGAATTCTACAGGAGGTGTTCAATGAGTAATTTCCGCGATACCTGTGACGATTTAGTTGCTCAGTTAGAGGCGATGACCGAGCATCTAAGCGACGTATCGCAGGCTCTGCTGTTAGACGCGATTGACGGCAAAACCGAGGCACTTGCCATGGAGAAACGTATCCAAAAAGCTCGAGGGCATTTAGCTAAGACCATCCGATTACTTCAAGACGAAACAATAGGGTAGAAGCTATTGAGGCGATTGATGAAGCGCCGAAGGTCTCCGTACTCCACCTTCGTGAAAGAGAACTTGATTCGAGGAAGCTCGGGGTGGTCGCTGTCTCGGAGCTCTACTTTGTGTGTTTCTGTTCGCTCAATTGAGCCAGAAGTGCACAAGTAGCCAAATTCCTTGTTCATTAGTTCCAGCTGCTGATCTGTAATGGAGTGTTGCAGACGGATAATGAGAGATTTTCCTATGTAACGCAATGAATGGTAGTTCGTGTAGAAATTCCGAATTTCACTGACGGCTTCTTGAATGCTGTTAGTAATGAAAAACAATGAAGTGTCTGCTCCTGATACCAGATCCCTCGACACCAATTCATTTTGAATAAATGCATTTACCTGCTCCCAGTACGTATCGCCAGGGGCATCAAGAAAAACAATCGGCACTGGCATGCTCTTACCAGTTTGAACAAGAGTAAGAAGTTCAAAGGTTTCATCGAGTGTTCCGAATCCACCAGGAAGGCATATAAAAGCTTGTGACTCTTTCACCAACATGAGTTTGCGTGTAAAGAAATAGCGCATGCTGACATGTTTGGAATCATTTGCAATAAGGGCATTTGCTTCATTTTCCATAGGTAGGCGAATAGAAACGCCAATACTTTTTTCAGCACCAGCTCCCTTCATTCCTGCTTCCATAATGCCTGGGCCAGCTCCGGTTACGACCATCCAGTCGTGTTGAGCTAACTCAGCTGCAACTTCAACTGTGTGGGCATAGAGAGGTGCATTTTCCTTCACTCTGGCACTGCCGAAAATAGTCACTTTCTTTTGAGCTGCAAATGGAGCAAAGACGGCAAAGGCGGCTCGCATCTCTTGAATTGTTGTTTTCATGATCTTTGCGTCGAGCCCGTTGGGGCGATCGAGTACAAAGTGCAAGGAATCGTTGATGATTTCTTCGAGAAATATGTGAGATTTTTGCGGCTCTAAATACGGCATCAATTCAGAAAGAAGACTTTGGCAGATCTCTTCGATATTGACCCTGTCCGAATTATCGACCACGAATATCTCTAATTTTTGTATCAAGCGACTCAAGAAGCGCGTCGAAACTTTGTTCGAATGATCGCACACCATCGGCTTCTAACTTTTGTGAAATAGAGACGAAATCGATACCAGTGGACAAAAGCTCATTCCACAGATGTGGTGTGTCTCCTGGCGTCTCTTGCAGAGATTGGCTTGCCACACCGTGATCGTAAAACGCAAGCATTGTGTCTTCTGGAATTGTGTTCACCGTGTTGCGCCCAATGAGTTCATCTACATACAGCGTGTCTTTGTATAAAGGGTTTTTTGGAGACGTGCTGGCCCACAGGGGACGCTGCAAGTGGGCACCTATAGCTTCCAATTTCTTCCAGCGTTGTGATTGCTCAACGCTCAGGAAGTGTAAATATGCCATCTGTGCCTGCAATATTGCTGATTTTCCAGCAAATTTGTGAGAGATCGCGGTGTCCAGTGCTGCTAATTCCATATCGACAACTGCATCAACACGGCTAATAAAAAATGACGCGACACCCACGACGTCTTTTACCTTCTCGGGTGATTCAAGAGCTAGTTTTTCGAGACCGGAAACGTATGCCTCGAGGACTGCTTCATAGCGCTCCAAGCTGAAAATGAGGGTCACATTGATGTTGAATCCTCGCGACACTAAATTTTCTATAGCTATGAGTCCAGCTGTTGTTGCTGGAATCTTGATGAGAACATTTGGCACTTTAAGACGGCTTCTTAATGCGATGGCGGCTTGCACAGTGGCATCTGCATCGTAAGAAAGATGAGGATCCACCTCAACGCTCACATGACCATCTTGACCCTCAGTTTTTTTGAAGAGTTCAGAGAAAACCTCAGCGGCATCAGAAATATCTTTGAGGACAAGTTCCCAATATGTGTCGGCTACCGACAATTGACGAGTCGATAATTGAACGAGCTGCTCGTCATAATCCGAACTGTCTTGAATCGCCTTTTGGAAAATCGTCGGGTTCGATGTGAGGCCCCTCACTCCAAGTGCCAAATAACGTTCTAATTGACCCGTTGTTATGTAGTTGCGACGTAGATTGTCGAGCCACGGACTTTGGCCATGCTTTTGGAATAGATCAATCAGACGTGACGAGGAACTTTCAGCCATGCCTACGAATGTAGTTGAATTGCGCGATCGGCAACGTTGCTTGCCGAAATGCCGAAATGTTCGAGAGCCTGTGCGCCAGGAGCACTGGTTCCGAAACTTTCAATGCTCACCATGTCATCGACATATTTTTCCCACCCGAAAGACACGCCCGCCTCGACTCCAATAATGGGTATGTCGTGAGGAAGTACTTGGGCTTTGAAGTCTGCTGGCTGGGAGTCGAATAGCGAGAAACACGGTGCCGATACCACGTTCGCAGAGATTCCACGACTCGCCAATATTTCAGCAGCCTCCAGGCATACGCTTACCTCGCTGCCCGTTCCCATGAGAACGAGATCGGGCTGGTCGACCGACCGAATGATTGCCGCTCCGGTTTCTACTGCGGAGCCATCGCTAATGATGGGGAGATTTTGACGGCTTAATACAAGCGCTGTTGGACCATCGAAGGCAAGAGCTTGCATCCACGCAGCAGCAGTTTCATTACCGTCACATGGGCGTATGACCTGAAGCCCTGGGATGATGCGCAAAGAGGCCAGTTGTTCAACTGGTTGGTGAGTTGGACCATCTTCGCCCACACCGACTGAGTCGTGGCTAAAGATGAAGACGACCTTTGCTTTGCTTAATGCTGCTAAGCGAAGCGAGGGGCGCATGTAGTCGGCAAATACGAAAAACGTACCCACAACGGGCAACACCATGCCGTGCAAAGCCATGCCATTGGCTATTGAACCCATTGCATGCTCGCGTATTCCGTAATAGAGCTGTTTACCCTCTGGGTGAGAGGAGCTGAATGCATTTTCACCGTTGAGCTTTGCCCCAGTATTGCCTGTGAGGTCGGCTGCACCAGAAAGCAACTGTGGCAATACCTTTGCTGCTTCTTCAAGGACTTTTTGAATGGCCACTCGAGTGGCTGGTGATTCATTGGATCCGAATACCGGCAACACAGACGACATTTTTTGGACATTTTCACGAGACGAATATGCAGCTATTTCAGCAGATTTCTTTCCCGCCTTCATTTGCCACTGTGCGTAAGCGTCTTTGCTGCGAGTAAGAGCATGTTCTCTTTGCTGTTGAACAATTTCCGTAGGAGCCCAAAAGGGTTCATTGGGCATGCCAATGACTTCTTTCGTTCGCACGATGTGCTCTTCAAGAAATGGATTCCCGTGCGCCGCATGTTTGTCGGTGAAATCTGGTGATGGGAAGCCTATTCGTGTTGGCAAAACAACAAGTGTTGGCTGCCCCACATGCTGGCGTGCCTGCATGAGCACCTTCTCTAAGGCATCGCAGTCCTGAGAAATATCTCCACATTCAATGACATTCCATTGATACGACCGGAAACGTTCTGCAACATTGTCTGAACAAGTGAGATCTAAAGCTCCGTCAATTGTGATTTTGTTATCGTCAAAAATTGCGACTAAATGATCGAGTTGTAAATGACCTGCCAAAGATGCTGCTTCATGGCTGATTCCTTCCATCAAACAACCATCGCCGACAAGTACATACGTGTGATGGTTCATCAGGTCGTCACCCAATTGTGCTCTCAGATGAGATTCGGCAATAGCCATACCCACCGCGTTCGCGAAACCTTGACCTAAAGGTCCGGTGGTGACTTCAACTCCAGTGGTATGACCAACTTCTGGGTGCCCAGGAGTGAGGGAACCCAACTGACGAAAGCCCTTGATGTCGCCTATCTCTAACCCATAACCATTGAGGAAGAGATTTGCGTACTGCAATATGGAAGCGTGGCCATTCGACAAAATGAATCTGTCACGGTTCAACCACTGTGGATCGGCCGGATTGTGATTCATCACTCGTGAATACAAGACGTGTGCGAGAGGAGCAAGAGTCATCGCGGTGCCCTGATGGCCGCTTTTCGCATAGAACGGCGCGTCCATAGCGAAACCCCGAATGATGGCAATTGCGTTTGCATCGAAAGATGCTTGGTCGAGAGATCCGACTATAGGTGCTGTTGTCACGATGAAAGACTAATCGGCAACAGGGGGGAGAAGGGTTAACGGCACGATGTGCCACGCATCCTGATCGATGCGGCAATGAGCGAAAATTTGACAATATTCAGTGAATTCCAGTTCGGCTCGCACCAATCGATAGGTAAATTTCCCAGGGTCGACGCGAAACGGACTGACGTTACGTGCAATTTGTTCGCTGTCGCTGGCGATGCCCTTGCGGAAAACAACCTCAAAAATTCCCTCACCTTTCTCGGTTGGTTCGCAAAAAATGAGAGCAACGAAATGAGGAGTCAGTGTTTGTGGCAGATCGCCAACAGCAACCGTTGAGAAGAAGGCCCCAGTTATATCAATGCGAGTTGCCGGACCTGGTACCTGGCGAATTTCAAAATTATCCATGAAGAGGCTAGAAACAAGATGCATTCAGGGAAATCTACTCAACCTGCACTCTGTAAGCACAGTTGATTGTTGCTAAAGAACTAATCTTTCCCCATGAGTACTTTGTCAGAATTTGCCAGTAAAGAAATCCTCGCACGGCATGGACTCCCTATTTTGCAAGAGCGAGTAGTGGCCAGCAGCTCTGAAGTGAGTGGAGTGCTCGCGCAGATGAGTTTGCCTGTGGTTGCGAAGTTGTGCGGACCCTCAATTGCTCATAAAACCGAGCGCGGTCTCGTGAAGTTGAATCTTCAGACAATTGACGACGTATGCAAGGCGGTGGACGATTTACTAGCTGCGGCAGTACCTGCCGATGGGCAAGTGGAAGTACTCATAGCTCCCATGGTGAAAAGCAGCCGTGAATTCATCGCTGGTGTCGTACGCGACGCTCAATTCGGCTCCAATGTCATGCTTGGTGTTGGAGGCGTGCTCGCAGAAGCCATTGCAGATGTTGTTTTCCGCCCTGTTCCATTGAGTGTTCACGATGCTCACGAAATGGTGTCAGAACTACGTTCACAGAAATTACTCGGAGAGTTTCGCGGTGAACCCGCAGTTTCTGTCGATGCACTCGTGAGTGTGTTGATGGCGCTATCCCGCGTCAGTGTTGATCGCTCCGATATTGCATCAATCGACCTAAACCCACTACTCGTCACCGGCACCGGTGAAGTAGTGGCAGTCGATGCGCTCGTAGAAATTGAAGATGCATTCACTACACACACCAATCAAAACATTGCTTCATCTGTGCTCGATGATGAACATTTCCGAGCACTTTTTGAGCCTAAAGGTGTCGTTGTCACAGGAGCGTCTAGTCATCCGGGCAAATTCGGTTTCGTTTCGGTTCATAACATTTTGGCAAGCGGATACGCCGGAGCCGTCTTCGGAACCAACCTCTCACAAGAAGAGGTGTTGGGAATTCAAACGGTGGCAAGTTTGGATGACGTTCCCAAAGACGCCGCAGACCTCGTATTTGTGTGTACACCTAGTAGTGCCAACCCAGAGATTCTTCGGGCATGCGCCCGACGGGGTATCAAAGCCGCCTTTCTCACCTCTGCTGGCTATGGCGAAGCAGGCGATGAAGGAATCCGCTTGGAAAAAGAGCTCATTGCATTGGCTAACGAGCTCGGAATTTTACTTGCAGGCCCAAATGGCCAGGGTGTCGTGAGCACTCCATCACAACTCTGTGCACAGATCGTTGCTCCGTACCCTCCTCGGGGCCGTATTGGTGTCGCCAGCCAAAGCGGTAATTTTGTTTCCAGCTTTTTGAACTATTCCCGACAAAGCGGAGTTGGCGTCAGCCGCGCGGTTTCTGCGGGAAATGCCGCCTGTGTTTCAGTGGCTGATTATTTGAAGTGGTATTCAACCGATAAGGAAACATCGGTTGGTCTGGCTTATCTAGAAGGTATTTTCGACGGATCACATCTGATGAAACAGCTCCAAGATGTAACAAAGAAAATGCCGTTGGTCATTATGAAAGGTGGAGCAACGGAAGCGGGGGCCAAGGCTGCTGCTAGCCATACCGGTGCTCTTGCTGCAAACGACAAAGTATTCGATGGAGCTTGTCGACAAAGCGGAATTAGTAGGGCCAAAAATGTTGAAGAGGCATTCGACACCGCCGCATGCTTCGCTACTCAGCCATTACCAAAAGGTGGTCGAACGGTTATTCTCACGACTGCAGGGGGATGGGGTGTTGTTACCTCCGACGCCTTGATGTCTACTCAAGAGCTCACCTTGGTTGATCTTCCCGACGACCTCAAAGCAGCGATCGACGAAAAGCTTCCACCGCGCTGGAGCAAGAGTAACCCTGTCGATTGTGCAGGTGGAGAAACCCGCGACACCATTCCCGAAGTGATGGGGCTCATTGCCCGACACAAAGATATTGATGCCGTCATTTATCTCGGCATTGGAATCCAATCCAACCAAGCTCGACTCATGCATGAAGGCAAGTTTTATCCAGACCACGGCCTTGAGCGCATCGTTGCTTACCATGAACGCCAAGACGCACGATTTGCCGAAGCTGCTGATGAACTCATTAAAGAAACTGGCAAACCCATTCTTATTGCCAGCGAATTAGCAATTGCCGACCCCGAAAACGCTGGTCCGCGAACAGTGCGTGAAACTGGGCGCTACTGCTTCCCCAGCGGGCACAGAGCGGTGGCGGCTTTAGCCCACATGGTTCGTTACTCGAATTACATTTCCGTTCAATAATGAACAAAGCTCCACGTCCGACCTCATCGCGACGTTCTCGTCGCCCGGGGCTAGTGCTCGGAGTGGTAGCCGTACTTGGAGCTTTGCCTCTTATTACTCTTTGGCTGGGTGGTCATTCACTTGCTCAACGAACTGCTGGTAAAGATCTTGTTTCCATCGGCGCACTGAATACACCAGTTCTTTCAACACGGCGTACAGCACAAAACATCGTGAATGAAATTTCACGCGATGCTCTAGCCAACGATTTGTCAAATGTTGCAGAGAAACTTCCTGCCAAAGCATGTCTCAAAGTCTCTCGTGGCAGAACGGCAATTTTCAATAAACGATCCGACTTGCAACTCATTCCGGGTAGTAATCAGAAAATCGTCACTGCAGCTGCTGCAGCTACTTTGCTTCCAGAAGCAACGGTATTCACCACTCGTGTCTTTGGAAAGGTTGATGGGTCAAAAGTTGCCGGGAACATCTTGCTTGTTGGTGGGGGAGATCCGCTGCTCACAACAAGTGACTACGCAAAAATGGAAAAATTTCCCACCCTGAAACGGACTTCGCTTGAAGCACTTGCCCAGCGTGTATTTGATGCAGGTGTACGCACCGTAGATGGTTCTGTTGTTGGCAATGACGATTTGCTCTCAAGAAGCCGCTACGTCGATTCCTGGGGAAGTGGCGTCAGGGGAGTAGAAGGTGGCCCGCTAGGCGCCCTTATGGTGAACGATGGCGTAGTGGTGTCGAACCCCATTAAGCCCGACGACCCCAGCCTTGCGGCGGCAACCGAATTCACTAGGGCGCTGCGAAACGTCGGCATCGTTGTCACCGGAGAACCATCGAGCAATGGGAAATTAGTGGAGGGCGCGTCAGAAATCGCAAAAAGCGATTCCGCACCACTCATTGATGTCATTGCCGAGATGCTCACCAATAGCGATAACAACACCGCAGAAATCTTGCTACGGCATATCGGTTTTGCGCACAACGGGAAAGGCACCACTGAGTCCGGTCTTGAGGCAGTCGGTCAGCTCTTAAAGAGTTGGGGATTCACCGATTTTATTCTGAAAGATGGTTCCGGCTTGTCACGCGATAATCGCCTCACGTGCTCATTACTCATTTCATTACTCACACGGCCTGAATTGGCTTCAGTATTCGACCACGGTCTCGCCACCGCTGGAACAACGGGAACACTCTCAGACACGTTCAGCAAGTCTCCTGTTGCTGGGAAGCTCAGAGCGAAAACTGGAACATTGTTGAATGTGAAATCTTTAAGCGGTTACCTGCCACAGAAAAAGGGAAGCTCGCTCTATTTCGCCCTCATCTTGAACGGTGCCGGCATTGCAGACCAGGGAAATTATCGTCCCTTGTGGGATGCATTAGGACTCAACTTGTCTGAGTATCCAGCCCGCAGTCTCACTGCAGCCTTTGGGGTATTGCCCTAATTTCTACGGTCGTATTGGCTAATTAGCCGGCTCAATGACCACTATGGAGTAATTCGTAGAGTTCGCTGCTACTAATACATTCATGGGTTTTTCTCCCTCATCACAAGAAGATGTCCTTGACCTTGTTGTCGCGTACGCCAAGCAAGAGACCATCGAACCTTTACGCGGTGCTTTGCGCTGGATCCTCTGGGGTCTCGCGTCAATGGCATTCATTTGCACTGGCCTTGTTTTCATTGTTTTAGGCGTGGTTCGCGCTAGCCAAGACGTGCTCGGAGAATCCTTCCAACAGTCGTGGTCTTTTGTTTCGTATTTTGCTGGTGTCTTAGCCTGCGGCATTGTCGTTGCCTTTGCCCTCAGCAGCATCAAAAAGGATTCTTTATGACCGACAACAAACGCATATCACGTGAAGATTTGGAAAAGCGCTTCGCTCATCTCCAAGAAGATTTCCAAGGAAAACTCGAGAACAAAAAACAAACTGTCGTTGCTGCCGCTGCAGCTGGTAGCGCATTGCTCATTTTGTGCAGTTACCTATTCGGTCGCCGCCGCGGTTCGCGTCGAAGCACCCGTGTTCAATTCCGACAAAAATGAGTACAGTGAAAAAATCCACTTTAGGTTCGTTGGCACTTTATGTTCTTATAGGGCGAGTGCCATTCAGAAAACGTCTACTGACTTCAACTCTGAGGCGTTCGCGTAAGGCAAGCGGACTTTTTTTGATCTATCGAATAGTTCGTCGTTTGGTGAACTCACAAAAACGCACAGAAATCACAGTCATCACCAAAGAAGCAACCATAGAGACCTATTAATACGTCTCATCCGTGATGAAGATGCATTTCATTCGGTCATACTATGGATATGGAATCTCAGGGTTTTGCGCTAGGCGACAAGGTGATGCTGGTAGATCG
This sequence comes from Actinomycetota bacterium, assembly GCA_009711295.1. Taxonomy (GTDB): domain Bacteria; phylum Actinomycetota; class Acidimicrobiia; order Acidimicrobiales; family Ilumatobacteraceae; genus F1-20-MAGs119. The sequence continues at coordinate 16,243 of WLST01000021.1, forward strand.
CAAGAAAAGGCGATACCTCATCGATCTCATCAGCACCGGAGAATTCCATAGTCACGCTGGGTTTGTGCCACATATCGACATAGTTGGATGCCTAGACGGTGCTGAAGTGGTATCCACCAAGGGAGCCCGTTATCTCGTGTTGCGGCCAACGCTCGAAGACTTCGTGGTGGAAATGCCTCGTGGAGCTCAAGTCATCTATCCCAAAGATCTGGCAACAATTTTGATGATCGCCGACATCCGTCCCGGAGTCAAGGTGTTGGAATCAGGCGTTGGTTCTGGCGCACTATCGATGGCCATGCTGCGCGCTGGAGCCATCATTACCGGATACGAACTACGTGAAGATTTTGCGAATCGAGCCATCGCCAACGTGCGAGGCTTTCTCGGAGAGCAAGCTCTCAAGAACTACCATGTGGAACTGCGTAATTGCTACGACGGCATCGACGCCACAGACTTAGATCGTGTCGTTTTGGATCTGCCAGAACCATGGTTGGTGGTCCCTCACGCAACACAAAAAATGAAGCGCGGCGGAATTTTGGTTGCCTACACGCCAAGCATTACCCAAGCGGTACAAGTGCGAGAAACCTTTGACGAACGCTGGACAAGTGAAAGAACCCTCGAGGTGCTACACCGTACTTGGCATATCGAAGGTCAAGCAGTCCGCCCCGACCACAGAATGGTGGCGCACACGGGGTTTTTAACAGTTGCCAGATTTATTGGAGATGTTCAGTAGGCCAATTACGGCTCAATGAAGATGCATTCTCCGGGGCATTCTTCGGCTGATTCCACAACAGCATCAATTTGGCTATCGGGGAAGTTTGCAAGACCATCGGCGCCCTGGGCATTTCCTTTAGCAGTTGCGAAAACCTTGGCGCCCTCTTTGACGTAGGCCAAGCCATCGTCAAGCAAAGTGAACACGTCAGGGGCGATCTCTTCACAAAGACCGTCACCTGTGCACAAATCCTGATCGATCCAGACCTTCATGTTGGGGGCTCCCTCTGTATATAACTGCACTCGGGCAGTTGGACTAACTGGCAAAATGCTACACGGCGTGAGTCCAAAATGAGAACTTTTCGGGTTGTTTGCCCTCGCTAGTGATCGCGGCCCATTTTAGGTAGATAATTGGAGAAACGAGGTCAGGAGCCACTGCAGTGTCTAGCGACAATCAACAACCTGAATCACAAGTGAACAAATCCTCGCTCGAGACTCGCTTGCTCGACACCAAGGGTCAATTGGCCCGAGCAATAGCCCAAAATGAGAAGCTCGCATACACGTTGCGCGAATCCCGAGAGCACATCGCCCAACTTCGTGAAGAAGTGGAAAAGTTGACCCAGCCGCCTCACGCTTATGGGGTTGTCGTTGGCAAAAATGACGATTCGTCTATCGATATCTTCGTTCAAGGACGCAAGATGCGAGTGCAGCTGCACCCCGATATCGATTTCGATGTACTTGAACGCGGTTCTGAAGTGTTACTCAACGACAGTATGAACGTCATCTCTACACGGCAGCCAGAGACATCTGGAGAAGTGGTTCAACTCAAAGAGATTTGTGAAGACGGTTTTCGAGCAATCATCACCTACCGCGGCGACGACCAGAAAGTGTGCGAACTCGGCGATTCGTTACGGGGGATGCATCTACGTCCCGGAGACCTTTTACGTTTGGAAACCAAAAGCAACTTGCTCATTGAGCGCCTGCAGCAACCCGAGGTTGAAAATCTTTTACTCGAAGAGGTTCCACTGGTCAGTTACAGCGATATTGGTGGACTCGACGCACAAATTGAACTCATCGCCGACGCTGTTGAGCTTCCGTACCTCTATTCCGATCTCTTTGCTGAATATCACCTACCCGCGCCAAAGGGAATTCTTCTCTACGGACCCCCCGGATGCGGCAAGACACTCATTGCCAAAGCAGTTGCGAATAGTCTGGCAAAAAAAGTTGCTGAGTCAACCGGGCACGACAAGGGTCGCAGTTACTTCATCAATATCAAAGGGCCCGAACTCCTCAATAAATACGTTGGTGAAACAGAACGACAAATTCGCCTCATTTTCCAAAGAGCACGTGAGAAGAGCGAAGAGGGGTGGCCAGTCATCATCTTCTTCGACGAAATGGATTCAATGTTTCGCATTCGTGGATCCGGAATCAGCAGCGACATGGAGTCAACCATCGTCCCTCAGCTACTTGCCGAAATCGACGGCGTTGAAAGCCTGCGTAATGTCATTGTGATTGGTGCAACCAATAGGGAAGACCTCATTGATCCGGCAATCTTGCGTCCAGGTCGACTTGATGTCAAAATCAAAATTGATCGCCCCACTGCAGATGCTGCTCACCATATTTTCCGTCGTTACCTCACTGCAGAAATTCCCATTCATGCGAGTTTGCTCGACCAGTTTGAAGGCTCCACCGAGGCCGCACTTGAATCGTTGCTTTCACATTGCGTAGAACGGATGTATAGCGACGACGACAACAACCGCTTCTTAGAGGTGACTTATCAAAATGGCGACAAGGAAGTTTTGTACTTCCGCGATTTCTCATCAGGCGCAATGATTGAAAACATCGTTCGTCGTGCGAAGAAATCAGCTATCAAACGCACCATCGAGTCGGGTGAAAAAGGCATCACCGAAAATGATCTCATCGGAGCTATTACCCAAGAGTTCAAAGAACATGAAGATCTTCCGAATACAACAAACCCCGACGACTGGGCACGGATCTCTGGCAAAAAGGGTGAACGAATAGTCTTCATCCGCACCCTCATTAACGAACACGACGCTCCAGGCACCGCTGCGGGCGGCAAAGCAATTGAACACGTGGTGACAGGCCAGTACCTGTAGTTGCTATGGCGTTACCGAAGGTTTGCGGCATCGAAACGGAATACGGAGTCATATCTCGCGGTTTCGACAGTAGCCCCATTGTGGCATCGTCTGTACTTGTCAATGCTTACGCTGGAGCTTTTAAGCAAAGTATTCAGTGGGATTTTGGTGATGAAACTCCAGACCGTGATGCGCGTGGGTTCTCATTAGAAGATGCCTTCCCGCCTGAGGTAGAGACCCACATGGCGAACTCAGTTTTAACGAACGGCGCCAGGTACTACGTCGACCATGCACATCCAGAAGTTTCGACCCCTGAATGTCGCACTGCAAGGGAAGTTGTGTTGTACGACCGTGCCGGAGAGGAGATCATTAGGGAAAGTATGCAAAGAGCAAACGACCTGTTGCCCGAGCATCATGAAATTATTACTTACAAGAACAACTCTGATGGCAAAGGCAACTCATATGGCTGTCATGAGAACTACCTCATTTCTCGAGAATTACCTTTTGGACAATTAGCATCGTTCATCACAACACATTTTATTACTCGCCAAATATATTGCGGTGCCGGAAAAGTTGGTTCAGAGTTTTTTACAGAAAAATCTGACGCTGTTGCCTATCAGATAAGTCAACGTGCAGACTTTTTTGAAGAAGAGATCGGCCTTGAAACAACTATTCGTCGCCCCATTATTAATACGCGCGACGAGCCGCACTGCGACCCAGACAAATATCGACGACTACACGTCATCGTTGGCGATGCCAATATGTCGGAATATGCCACCTACCTCAAAGTAGGAACCACTTCCATCGTGCTCGCAATGATTGAAGATGGGGCATTCCCTTCGCACCTCTTAGTAGACAGTCCCGTGAGCACCATTCGCACCGTCAGCCGCGATACAGATCTCTCAACACCCATTCGCCTCACAAATGGAACCGTGAAGACCTCTCTAGAGATTCAGTTCCTCATTTTAGATGCAGCCGAGAAATACCATTCATACGACGGACTCAGTTGCGTTTGTAGTGACGAATTTCCGAACGAAGCAGTAAACATTCTTCAACTCTGGAGAGAAACACTCACGAATCTATCGATTGGAGGTGTTGGCTCTTACGACACCATCGATTGGTTAGCTAAGAAAAAGCTCATTGATGCTTATCAAGAAAGAAATGACCTCTCACCAAATGACGCAAGATTAAAGGCACTCGATTTGCAATATCACGACATGCGCGTGGGAAAGAACCTTTCATCTCGCATGAATTTGAGAAAACTCGTGACGCAAACCGATGCCGATATTGCACGTACCGACCCGCCACAAAGCACTCGGGCATATTTTAGAGGAGAGTGCCTAAAGCGCTGGCCAGAGTTTGTGGTCTCCGCCAACTGGGATTGCATCATCTTTGATGTTGGAAATGGCCCTTTGCGGCGAATTCCCATGATGGAACCTTTAAGAGGTACGCGAGCCCTCACTGAAAGTCTCTTCACTTCATGCTCCACACCCTTGGATTTAGTTCTTGCCCTCGGACTAGAAAATTCCGAGTCAACAACGTTCAGAATTTCCGATGTGTTCTAATTTCACTACTAAGGTGGTTCTATGACGGAGAAGATTCGTAAAACCAGTTCAACTCCCAGCGAAGCACCCGCTGATGAAATCGATGAACTCGCAGTAGGCAAGAACACTCATGCCGAAAATTTAAAGGCAGACCTCGACCAGCTTCTTGATGACATTGATTCAATTCTCGAGACGAATGCTGAAGATTTTGTGAATAGTTACGTACAAAAGGGTGGGGAATAACTCCTACACTGAAGTTATGTCAATGCCATTTTTTACACCCGGCGACCATCCAGGCGCCAGCTTTGCTGAGTTACTGAAGCGTGTTGGTATCGATCCGTTCCAAAAGCACCTCACTGAATCTGCAGCTCCGGTTCATTTTCCTCATGCAACTACATGTGTAGCTCTTCGGTATGCAGACGGGGTAGTAATGGCGGGCGATCGTCGCGCCACCTCGGGAAATGTGATTTCACACCGATCAATGGAAAAAGTGGTATCGGCCGACAAATTCAGTGGCGTAGCCATTGCTGGCACTGCTGGCCCTGCAATGGAAATGATCAAGCTCTTCCAATTGCAACTTGAGCATTACGAGAAAGTTGAAGGTCAGCTGCTTTCTCTCGAAGGTAAAGCAAACCAGCTGTCCATGATGGTGCGCGGAAATCTTCCTGCAGCCATGCAAGGGCTCATCGTGGTTCCTATTTTCGCCGGTTACGACCTTCAGAAGGGCTACGGACGCTTGTGGGATTACGACCCAACTGGTGGTCGCTACGAGGAACGTGAATTCGTTGCCACTGGTTCAGGAAGTGTTCACGCTGGCGCAGTCATCAAGGTTGGCTGGAGAACTTCAATGCCTCAAGAAGCCGCCGTTCGTCTTGCCTTAAAATCTTTGTGGGAGGCGGCCGACTCAGACTCAGCTACTGGCGGCCCCGATACGTTGCGCGGCATTTATCCCATCGTTGCCTCCATTACCGACAAAGGCTGGGAGCGAATTGACGACACAACATTGTCTCAGTTGGTAGAAGAGCTCATTGCCGAGCACCAAGAACGAAATCAGGAGGTGTGACATGAGCATGCCCTTTTACGTAGCTCCAGAGCAGATCATGAAAGACCGTGCCGACTATGCACGTAAAGGAATTGCTCGCGGCAAGGCGCTCATCGCCATTCAGTATTCAGGCGGCATCGCAATTGTTGCTGAAAACCCTTCCAACACTCTGCGAAAAATCAGCGAGATCTACGACCGCATTGCGTTTGCAGGTGTCGGAAAGTACAACGAATTCGATCAGTTGAGAGTTTCTGGAGTGCGCGCAGCCGATCTTAAGGGCTATCAGTATTCACGCATCGATGTCGATGCTCGGAGCTTGGCTAATCAGTACGCTCAGATACTTGGGCAAATATTCACTCATGAAATGAAACCTCTAGAAGTGGAAATCCTCGTTGCTGAAGTGGCCGACAGCGCCACCAACGATCAGCTGTTCCACATCTTTTACGATGGAACCGTTCTTGACGAGCGCAAATTCTGCGTTTTAGGTGGCGATTCCGATGCCATATATGCGCGAATGAAGGAGTCACCACTTCTCACTCAGTTGCATACGGCTTCTTTGTCTGATGTCGTTCAACTGTGCCGAAATGCTCTTTCAGGTCCAGATCGGCAACTGTCCGTCGAAGAATGTGAAATCGCCATTCTCAATCGTTCAGGCGAGCGTCGTGCATTTACACGACTAGACGATGCCGAAGTGAATGCTTTAGTCCAGGGTTAAACACCATCGTGCAAGATTTCTCTCGGCGCATCTACGGGCTTGAGAACGAATATGGCATCATGTGCACCCTCAAAGGACAACGCCGCCTTAGCCCCGATGAAGTCGCCCGATACTTGTTTCGCAAGGTGGTGACCTGGGGGAGAAGTTCCAACGTATTTCTACCGAATGGGTCACGCTTGTACCTAGACGTAGGATCGCATCCCGAATACGCGACAGCAGAGTGTGATTCGCTTCTCGATGTTGTTGCTCAAGACAGGGCAGGGGAATACATCTTGAACGACCTCCGTGTTGCTGCAGAAGAGCGGCTTGCAGACGAAGGGATTCGCGGAGAAATTCATATATATAAGAACAACACCGACAGTGCCGGCAATTCTTATGGATGTCATGAGAACTACCTCACATCTCGAACGGACGACCAAACGAGCCTTTCCGACGTCGTCATACCTTTTCTCATTACACGTCAAATCTTTTCCGGTGCCGGAAAACTGCTCATGACGGCAAAGGGTCCTCTTTTCACCATCGCACAGCGAGCTGAGCACATTTGGGAAACGGCCAGTTCCGCCACCACCCGCAGTAGACCAATCATCAATACCCGCGATGAACCCCACGCCGATGCAGAGCACTATCGGCGCTTGCATGTGATTGTTGGCGATTCAAACATGAGTGAGTATGCGACGTTTCTCAAGATTGGTTCAATGGCTTGCGTATTGCGCATGTTTGAAAATCCTGAAATCGATTTTAGAGATCTCATGCTGGAAAGCCCGGTTCGTGCAATCCGCGAAATCAGCCACGACATTACGTGTAAGAAAAAAGTGAAATTGAAAAATGGAAAAGAGATGAGTGCACTCGATATTCAACGCATTTATCTTGACAAAGCAATTTCATACAGCGAACGTTTTGGTTTTACCGAAGAAGAGACACGTGCCCTACAGATGTGGGAACACTGCGTTTCGACCATAGAAGATGACCCATTAAAACTCGCGACAGAAGTCGATTGGGTTGCGAAGCATCGTCTCTTAACCAATTATTCTGAAAAGCATCACATATCGTTGGGCGACCCACGTTGTCACCTCATTGATTTGCAGTATCACGACATAGACCCTGCACGAGGAATCTTTTATCACCTGCGGAACAAAGGCATCATGGAGTCTTTATGCTCCGAAGAACAGATTCTCGTGGCCACGAAATCGGCACCTGTTACGACCCGAGCCCACTTACGTTCACAATTCATTACAGCCGCTCAGTTAAAAAAACGTGACTACACAGTCGACTGGGTTCATCTCAAGATTAATGATCAATCACAAAGAACCGTACTTTGCAAGAATCCTTTCAAAAACGCCGATGATCGTGTCCAGAAATTGATTGATTCTTTATAGCGAATCTCGTTCATTTGGTGTTCAGACCATCTACAATCTTGCTGTGCCTGAAGACGTCAACGATGTAAATACTGCAGACGAGGTTGCATCTTCTTCAGATTCTTTCAAGGCGGTCCGCGACTGGATCATCGTGCTTTTTGTAGCCCTCATCGTCGCACTGGGCATCAGAACGTACGTTCTTCAGCAGTTCTACATATCGGGACCGTCAATGGAGACCACGCTCTTTCAGCCCAACAGAGTTCTCGTAAATAAACTCTCTTATCGCCTGCACGATGTCAACAGAGGAGACGTGGTCGTTTTTGACCGTGTCACTTCAAATGGTGAGTCCATTCAGCATGACGACCTCATCAAGCGCGTCATAGGGCTTCCTGGTGAGAAAATTAGCATCAGCAAGTGTGTTGTCTATGTCAACAAAATTGCCCTGAAGGAACCGTATCTCGATAGCAGAGATACAGAACAAGAGAATCTCAACGACCGTTGCCGGCAACCCGAGATGGCAGAGGTCACCGTGCCAACCAAACAAGTCTTCGTTCTTGGTGACAATCGTCCACAATCAATGGATAGCCGAATGTTTGGGCCGGTTGATGAAGACCGCATTGTTGGCCGAGCCTTTGTTGTGCTGTGGCCAATTAGCCGCTGGCGTTGGCTTTAAATTGTACTTGAATCATTAAATTCATAGAAGCGGTCTGGCCAGTCGCTAAAGATGCCATTGATACCGATTCTTGCCATGTCTTGAATGTTGCGCGCGAACTGACAGTCCCAGGCAAAACATTGCACATCAAAGCGGTGAAAGAGCGCTACGAGTCCACCATTCCAATCGCGATGATGCATATTCATCACTTCGACTCCCAACTCCCGCATTCGTGCCGCATGCATCTCGGGACCATTTTTCAACCGTGAAAGCCGAACCGAAGAAACGAGAGATATTCCAAGAGACCTACTTCTTTGTTCCTGCAGAACATCAATATCTGGATGACAGAGGTAAATAAATGGTGCTACATGACCGTGAACTTTGCGCACTTCGTCGACCACTGCATCGAAGCTACCTTCGTCTTTCACATCGAGAGAGATTGCGACCCCTCGTGGTGCAAGGAGAAGTAGATCGCGAAGGGTAGGGATGTGGAGAGGCAAGTCTTCACGCATGTATTGAGAGATGGGTCTCTTCAAAATGCGCTCTTGGACCACACCATCATGGTCAAGTACGGGGACCCCGTCTTTTGTGATCCAGACATCAGACTCGAGGCCAGTTGCACCTAGACGCAACCCCAGTTGAAAGGCGTCTAGGGTGTTCTCTCTGGCGTACGCCCTTGCCCCGCGATGCGCGAAGGCGATATAGGTCAACTCGCGATAACTAGGGCTAATTTCCTCCATATTGCCATGATAATGACAGGGGGCGCTGTTCTAGTTCATAGACTTTCAGTGTGTTCAATATGTCTGGCAGCGAAATTGTCTTTCTGCTTCTGATTGGACTCGTCGTTTTAGGTCCAGAAAAGTTGCCCGAGGCGATGCGCAAGTTTGGCCGCGTGTATCACGAAATCAAAAATGTTGCCTCGGGTGTGCAGCGCGACCTGCGAACGGGATTTGATGACCCATTGCAGGAGATCAAGAACACTGCCGAAGAGGCAAAGAGGATCTTCTTAGGCAAAGACGACGTAGCGTCTCCAACAACAGATGAACCAAAATTCATCCCCTATGAACAAGACGAGAAACCTCATGGAGACCAAAATCCATGAAGCTGCTGCGCAAGTCCATCAGAGTTCGATCATCTACTGACGAAATCACCATGACTCAGCATTTAGCTGAGCTGAGGTTCCGCATCATTCGATCATTACTTGCCGTTGTTATTGGGGCGCTCGTGATACTCAGCTTCTACGATCCGGTGTTGCGTTTTCTCACACAGCCATATCGCGACCTCTGCGCCGCTCGACCCGATTTCAACTGCGACGGAACCCTGTTTGGTTTAGGACCCCTCGACGGTATTTCTGCTCGCATGCGCATTGCTTCGTATGGTGGCTTAGTTATTGCTTTGCCTGTCATTCTTTGGCAAATATGGAGATTCACGGCACCTGCTCTTCATCAACGTGAAAAACGTTATGCCACTGGTTTCATCATTTCTAGCGTCAGCCTGTTTGCCCTTGGTGGCTACATCGCATATTGGACATTGGACAAAGCTCTGGAGTTCCTCATCAGCTGGTCAGGTGCCGACGTTTCTCAGTCGTATCAAATAACAAAATACGTCAGCCTGGTTACTTTGATGGTTCTTGCCTTCGGAGTCGGATTCTTGTTTCCCGTTCTTCTCGTATTTATGCAGCTTGTGAATGTCATCACTCCCGGACTGCTACTCAAACAGTGGCGGTGGGCGGTCATGGCCATTTTTCTCACCGCAGCAATTATCACTCCATCTGGTGACCCCATCAGCATGATGGCACTCGCCGTACCTATGACCATCCTCTATGCGATATCCGTTGGCATCGGTTATTTCATCCAATGGCGTCGAAACAAAGCCAGTGATGAATAGCCCCGCATTTCAACCTGACTTATTCCAACAAAAGGCGATACAAGCACTCAACGAAGGCGCTTCGGTTTTAGTTGCAGCTCCCACAGGTTCGGGCAAAACATTTATCGCTGAACATGCAATAACAGAAGCCTTAGCCAAAGGGAAGAAGTCATTTTATACCGCCCCTATCAAGGCTCTATCAAATCAGAAATTCCATGACTTCCAAGATCTTTATGGCGTAGAAAACGTAGGACTTCTCACCGGAGATACCAGTATCAATTCCGATGCAA
>WLST01000022.1 GCA_009711295.1 Actinomycetota bacterium
CAGCTCGATCGCTTGCGTCATCAAAGCGACGGTTCCGACCCACGCGCTGCAAGCAAGCGCAATGGTGCAGAACGCGCTCGATTGTTTGCAGAAATTTCTGAAGCACTTGCAGGCGATGCAGAAACCGCTGGCATGTTTGCTGCTGGTTACGCATCGGCTGCTGGTTGGCAACAAGCGCGCGAGCGTTGCAAAACCAACAACATCGCCGTCATCCACGAAGTGCGCGTTGCTATTGCAGAGCTTGGTCGCAGGCATGCAGCTGCAGGAAATATTGCTGCAGAAACCGATATTTTCATGCTGCTCGAAGCTGAACTCGACGCATTCTTGGCAAACCCTGCTTCATTTAAAGCAACACTCACCGAACGTGCTCTCGACCATGCTGAACTTGCCACCTTGGAACCACCATTTATTGTGAATGGTTCCGTTCCACCTTTGTCGCAGTGGAAGCGCCGTGGCGGAGGAAACTACGAACCGGTCAAGGTGGGTGATGTACTCACGGGCGCTGCATGTTCAGCGGGCGTGTACACCGGCAAAGCGCGCATCATTCTCGACCCATTCGACCCATCGGGTCTCGATGCCGACGACATTTTGGTCACCCTCAACACCGACCCTTCATGGACGCCTTTGTTCCTTGCCGCTGGTGCCGTAGTGGTGAACCTTGGTGCAGTGGGTTCACATGCCAGCATCGTGAGTCGTGAACTGGGTATTCCTTGCGTGGCATCGGTCACCGATGCAACACATCGCATTCCCGATGGTGCCACTATTACGGTCGATGGGGCTGCGGGGACTGTCACCATTGTTGCGCTGCCTTAAGCAGTGGAGGTTTAGTTCTCTAAAACATTGGCAAGGAACTTCTTTGTGCGTTCCTCGCGTGGTTCATTAATGACTTGAGCAGGTTTTCCTTCTTCAACGATGACGCCACCATCCATGAAAATGACGCGATCGGCAACGTTGCGAGCAAAACCCATTTCATGGGTCACAACCAACATGGTCATGCCTTCTTCGGCGAGTTCACGCATGACGCCCAGTACATCGCCAACGAGTTCTGGGTCGAGAGCACTTGTTGCTTCATCGAACAACATCACACTGGGTTCCATGGCTAAAGCGCGGGCAATGGCAACGCGTTGCTGTTGCCCGCCTGAAAGTTGTGCAGGGTATGCAGATGCCTTGTCGGCAAGACCAACACGATTGAGCAATGCATCTGCACGCGCATTGGCATCGGTGGATTTCATCTTCAGCACTTTGCGCAGTGAAATAGTGATGTTGTCGCGCACGGAAAGATGTGAGAACAAATTGAATTGCTGAAACACCATGCCGGTGGCGCGTCGAGCTTTGTCGATATCACAGTCGCGATGCGTGAGTTCTACCCCTGCAACAAATACTTGACCGCCGGTGGGCTGCTCGAGCATATTGACACAACGTAAAAGCGTGCTTTTACCTGAACCTGACGGACCAATAATGCAAAGAACTTCGCCTTTGGCCACGGTGAGATCAATTCCACGCAGTACATGATTGTCGCCGAAGCTCTTGTGTAGCTGGCGAAGCTCTACGAGTGGTTCACTCATCGCCGACCTACTTTTGATCGTCGTTCCATCCAGGCAGCTAACTGCGTGAGAGGAATTGTAAGAGCTAAGTACACCAAGCCGGCAACAACAAGTGGTGTGGCATTTGCAGAATCGTTCACACCGTTACGACCAAAGCGCGCGAGGTCGAGTGTGCGTTCAGTAACACCAAGCACGGAAATGAGCGACGTGTCTTTAATGAGCAAGACAAATTCGTTGGTGAGTGGTGGAACAATGATGCGAAATGCCTGGGGGATGATGACGGTGACCATGGCACGTGTGTAGGACATGCCAAGCGAGCGTGCCGCTTCCATTTGGCCGCGGGGCACAGCCTCAATGCCTGCGCGTACCGTTTCGGCAATATATGCCCCGGCAACAAGTGCGAGTGGAACCGCGCCCTGCACGTACGGGTTGGGCCAGCTCCAACCGGTGGCAATGGGAATACCAAAGCCAAGAATAAGAAGTGTGACGAGAAGTGGAATACCACGGAGAATTTCAATGTACGTAGCAGCAAACCAGCGGTAGGGCTTGCTTTTGGAGAGGCGCATAATGGCCAGCAACAGCCCCAGTGATAAGCCACCAATGAAACCGAAAATAGTAAAGATGATGGTATTGCGTAGTGCACTGGTGAGAATGTCGGGAAATTGTTTTTGAACAACTTCCCATTTGAAAAGTGCGCCACCAAGGGCGCCCCAATCGACGGAAATAATGAGCAACGCCAACGCCGCGATGGTGAGGGCATAAATGCCGCCCCGTACCAGTTGCAAGCGTTGGCGTCGACTCATATTCATATTGTGTGAAAGGTATGAACCTTTGTATTAACCCTTGGCGCCAAAGTACTTAGCAAAAATGGTGTCGTATTCGCCCGAGTCTTTTGCAGCTGCAAGGCCGCTGTTCACTGCTGCAGCAAGAGTTGTGTTGTCTTGAGCAAGTGCAAAACCGTATTGCTCACCAGTGGCAAAGGTTGCAGTAAGAGCAAACTTGGTTGGCTCCTTTACTTGACGAGCGCCATTCACAGGAAGGTCTTGCAAGATTGCATCAACTTGCTTACCTTCGAGTGCAAGGAACATTGCTGCTGGTTCATCAAACGACTTCAATGTGGAGTCTTTTGCATTTTCCTTGGCATATGTTTCGCCGGTGGTGCCGGTTTGTACTGCAATTGTTTTTCCTGCAAGTGATGCAAGGTCAACAAGTGTTGCCTTATCTTCTGTGCGGACAAGAAGCGACTGATCGGCGTCGAAGTAAGGCTCAGAGAACAACGCATTTGCAGCGCGCTCTTCAGTGATGGTCATCGCTGATGCAACAAGGTCACAGGTCTTTGCTTTTGGAGCAAGCCAGATGCCGTCGAATGGTTGAACTGTTACTTCCAACGATAAGCCGCCAATGTTGGTGGCAATGGCCTTCATGAGGTCCATGTCGAAGCCGGTCCATTCCTTGGTGGTTTCGTCTTGGAATTCAAAGGGCTCGTATGGTGCATCGGTGCAAACAGTGATGGCACCCTCTTTAATGAGGCCAAGCGCTGTGATATCAATTTTTGCTGAGGCAGAATCGTCTGCCATGGTGTCATCGGTAACCACTTCTGCCGTGGTGTCAGCTGTGGCTTCGTCACTTGCTGTGTCGCTATCGCTGCCGCAGGCAACGAGAAAGAGACTAAGTGCCACCACTGGGACGGCGAGGCGTTGAATACGACGCATGTTTTCTCCTTGTTGTATTGATGTAGTTCAAGAATATTGAAATCATGAACTGATGGGATGCTACGACGCTAGCCGATGGCATGACTGGGCAGTAGCGGTCGGTACTCTTCATATATGGCTAGCTCGTGGGAACAACTGTCACAGGGTGTGAGGTTGCCCTATTCCCCCGACCTTGTGGTGCCAGAACTTCATGAAATAGCTCTCGAAGTTCCACAACCAGAGCCAGTTGGCGATGTGGAAGCCGCGGTAACACAGGCAGTGAAAGTTCGCTTTGCATCTTTTGACCTCAAGGGTAAAACGGTCGCAGTTGGTGCAGGAAGCAGAGGTCTCACCGGGCGCGTAGAAACCTTGCGGGGAGCAATTGCGGGTTTGCGTGAACTCGGTGCTCTTCCATTCGTTGTTCCTGCAATGGGAAGTCATGCCGGTGGTACTGCAGAGGGTCAAAAAAAATTACTTGCAACGTTGGGCGTAACGGAAGAAAGCATTGGTTGCGATATTCGCTCGTCAATGAAAACGCTTGAGGTTGCCCGCACTGCCGCCGGCACTCCCGTGTACTTAGACGAGCATGCCGCAGGCGCTCATTACATCTTGCCGGTGAACAGGGTGAAGCCACATACATGCTTCAAAGGCCCCATTGAAAGTGGCTGCACAAAAATGGCGGTGGTGGGTTTTGGTAAGCAACCAGGAGCAGCACTCATTCATTCGTGTGGTCCAGAACAAATGGCACTGCGTTTGTTAGACGGCATTACTGCATTGCGAGCAACGGGTCGCTTGCTGGGTGGAGTTGCAACGGTCGAGTCGTGTGCAGGTGCGGTTGTTCGTGTGCAAGCATTATCGAGTGATGAAGTAGGTGGAGGCGCAGAGCGCGACCTCACTGCCTATGCGCGGTCGCTTGTTCCGCAGTTGCCTTTCACTGATATTGATGTTCTCATTGTGGAGCGCGGTGGTAAAGATATTTCCGGTACCACCATCGACCCCAACGTGAGTGGACGATTCTGGGTGCATGGGCTTGATGATTTTCCACATCCGCCAGCAACCATTGTGCTGTTAAGCATCACCGAAGCATCGGGAGGAAATGTATTGGGTGTTGGTCTCGCCGACTTCATACCTGCATCAGTAGCAAATGCCATCGACTGGGAAAAGACGTATCTCAACTGCTTTACCGCAGGTCCATCGGGTGTGCGTCGCAGCAGGCTTCCGATGGTCTTGCCCGATGAAGAGTCGTGCATTAAGGCTGCGCTTTCCATGTGTGGCAAAGCCATTCATGAAGAAAAGCGTGTGGTGCGTATTCGCTCAACGCTGCATCTTGAAACTTGTTGGGTGAGTGATGCCGTACTTGCTCGTCGTTAATGCTTCAGCGACACGCTTCTAATTCATACATCGGAATATTGCTCTGACGAGATTGCCACAGCCCGGCACCTACCTGAACAAAGTGTGGTGCAAGTTCTTTGCGGTACCACGCACCGGTGCGATGGTAAACATCCATATCGGTTACCGATGCATCAACAACTTCTGCGAAGTCACTCTTGGTGGGTATTTCTAAATACATAAAGTGCTGTGTTGCTGTACCCAGGTGTTGAATTGCCTGGCGAACATCAGCATTGCTCGGGTATTGCAATACGCCATGGCAAATGACGAGGTCGTACGACCGCGGCGGCAACCATGTACTGATGTCGCGTTGTTGATGCCCGTAGGTGGTGCATGCATGTTCACTGATATCGGTAGAGAGAACTTTGATACTGGGGTGCTGAGTGCGATACCAGTTGCTCCAAAAACCAGGGCCGGCACCTACATCGAGAACACTGCGAATGGGGAGACCCCACCAGGCACACAACGCATGTACGCCCTGGGCAAGGTGTGCAATTTTCTCAGCGTTATGCACGCCAGACTTACCGTAGAACTTTCGGTAGTACGTTTTGTCGAAGGAGGTTTGCTGCGCCATCGCCTAGTCCTATCAGAAGGCGTACAGTAAATGCATGCGTTACGGAGCAGTATTCCCCACCACTGAAATGGGCAAAGATCCTGGAGCCATCAGAGCGTGGGTGGCCGCAGTAGAAGACCTCGGGTTTGAGCGCATTGTTGCTTACGACCACGTTGTTGGTGCGGTGCATGCCGATCGTGAACCCAAGTTATGGGGTCCATACACAGAACAAGATGAGTTTCATGAACCTTTGGTGCTGTTTAGCTATATCGCAGCCATCACAACCGACATTGAACTCGTCACCGGCGTACTTATTCTTCCTCAGCGACAAGCGGTTCTGGTTGCCAAGCAAGCGGCCGATCTCGACCTATTGAGTGGTGGACGTTTGGTGCTCGGTGTGGGAACCGGGTGGAACTACGTCGAATACGAAGCGTTGAATACTGAATTTCGTAATCGTGCGAAGCGGATGGAAGAACAAGTGGAGTTAATGCGCCAGTTGTGGACATCACCCGTGAACGATTTCTCTGGCAAATATCACCGTGTCGATAGAGGTGGAATTGTTCCCTTGCCTAATCGGCAAATACCCGTTTGGTTTGGTGGAAGTGCAGAAGCATCTGTTCGTCGCGCTGCGCGCATGGGCGATGGCTATATTTTCGGCAACACTGGCGAACGCATCCAAAATGCACTGGCAATTTTGCGCGAGGAACTTGCGTTGCAGGGCCGTGATGCGGCAAGTTTCCCTACCGATGCAGTACTGCACTTACAACGCGGAGAAGAAGCGTTATCGCCTGAAGTGGCAGCGTGGAAAGCATCGGGCACCACATGGCTGTCGCTCAGCACAATGGCTAACCGCATGTTGACCGGCGACATGACCCCAGTCAACAAAGTTGATGCACAAATTGCGATGCTTGACAACGCAATGAAATGGGTGAAAGCGCTTTAAGGAGCGTTAAACCGGGGCATCACATTCACGCCGAACACCTTTTCGTTCGGGCAGATGGTCCCACATATCGGCAAGAAGATCGTCGCGCATGGCGCGGTGTTCACTGTTGTGCCACAAGTTGTGATGCTGAAGCGGGTCGTTGTCGAGGTTGTAGAGCTCACCATCGGTGCCATCGTGCAACGAGCCTGGCAATGTTGCGGTGCATACCCAAGAGCCACGGGTAATGGTGCGCAGTGAAACAATTTTGCCAAACAAAACGCTGTCCCACTCGGTGAGTACACGCTCATGTTTCAGCTCCACTGCTTCTGCATCGTTCAGTGGAAGTCGCGCAGCTTCAACATAGGCAGGTTGAGGCAGACCAGCAATGTGGGCAAAAGTTGCAGCGAGCGATACCAAACTCACAGGAGTATTCACCACAGTTGGAGTAGTGCTGCCAACACGTGAAGGTGCGGGACGCCAAATGAGTGGAAGTCGCATGAGTGAGTCGACATGGTACGGGCCTTTGAAAAGAAGCCCGAAGTCGCCCTGGAATTCGCCGTGGTCGGTGGTGAAAATAACGTCGGTGTCGTCCCACCAGCCACGCTCTTTGAAGAGACCAACAATGCGGCCAATTGCTTCGTCGATGAGTTCGTTTTCAATATGCACCATTGCGTTCACTTCACGCACTTGGTCGGCAGTCAAAGTGTTGGGTACCCATTGGGCAGGTGCTTCGAAGTTCGAAACAAATTCACCGTTGTACCAAGCAAGCCATTGCGCGGGCTTCGTACTCAAAATGCGTTCACGTTCTGCAGGGTCGCTGATGTATCCGGCTGGTAGGTCGAGATCGCGCCAATTCACGCGGTGCAGTTCCGACATGGGTGGGTCCCATGCATGATGGGGGTCGGGAAAACTCACCCAGCAGAACATGTCGTCTTCATCATTTTGAGAAGAGAGCCAGTTCATTGCTCGGTCGGCTACCCAGCTCGTGTGGTACCACTCAAGCGGCATGGGGTTGTGTTTCACCTGCGGTGCACCAGTATCGCCACCGCCCATTTCATTCACCTGCAGTTTGCGGTTGATGACGGGGTAGAGCATGTCGGCGCCCTCAGGGAAATTTGCCCGTATCCATTGGGCGTAATGCAAAGGACCCATGGCATTGTGTGTGGCAAATTCGAGGTGTTCAAAACCACGGTGAGGTTCTTCAGTTCCGTCGGCATTTTTGTGCATCACAGTTTCCACGCCTTGAGTAGCAATGGTGTTTTCCGTGAAGAGTGCAAAGGGGTCGAGGAATGGTTCGAAGTGCGCCTTGCCTATGAGTGAAGTGCGGTAGCCCTTGCGCCACAGGTCGGCTGCAATGCTTGGTGCGTCGACAGGCAGAGTGACGCCGTTCATCCATACGCCATGCGTGGAAACGTGTTGCCCTGTGATCATGGAACTACGTGATGGCATGCAAACAACATTCGAAGGAAGCGCACGGTTGTAGCGAATGCCTTCTTTTGCAAATGAGTCGACCACAGGCGTGCGTGCAACAACTCCGCCATTACAACCGAGAGCATCGAAGCGCTGTTGGTCGGTGGTGATGAACAAGATGCGACGTGCCATTAGCGAGTTCCTTCATTCTTTGGAATGCCATATTTCTTTTCCAGAAAACGCATCCCCTCGCCAGCTGCTGCACCAATAGCAAGTGCAAATACTTCTGGCTCAACATTGGTGCTGTAGACAACGATGCAAGTAGTTGGCGTCAGTTCAATGACGTCGTAGGTGCCCAGGTGGCTAGTGATGAGAGGGTTATTGGTAATTGCGTATTGGAACCGGCGCAGGTCGTGATCGACCAACAAGATGTCTTCTTCAAAGACAATGCCAGTGGGCAAGGTGATCCATCTCTTGTCGCCTTCAATGCGAGTAGCGGTAATGGGGAACCATTCATGCAGGGCACCTGGGCGGCCAATGAATTCCCAGACTTCCTGTGCTGGTGCATTGAGTAATGCATGTCTGCGAACTGAGCCCATGGCGTGAGGTTACAAGTGCAATGAATTCAAATAGTACCCAGTGGATATTTCAGCGAATACTGCTATAGCGGAACTTGCGGTACTATGTAAAACATAGTAGTATCTGAAACGTGAATATTCCGCAAAATCGCGCTGTTGAGCGAAGCCAGTTGCTGAAGGGCGTTTTGGACCTAGCTGTTCTTGCTGTTGTTGCGGAACAAGATGCTTATGGCTACGACGTCGTGCGCAAGTTACGTACATATGGCCTCAACGATGTCGCTGAAGCGTCGGTGTATGGAACCTTACGGCGCCTGTTCTCCACGGGGTATTTATCGAGCTATGTGGTCCCATCGGAAGAAGGTCCGCACCGCAAGTACTACGGCATGACCGCAATCGGTCGTGAATGGCTTGTTGAGCAACAGAGTCAATGGATTGATTTCCGAAATGTCATCGACGCAATTATCAAAAACGACGAAGGAGTTTCCTAGTGTCAAATATCTCTGACCACTTAAAAGTTGCCGCAGTATTTGCAGAAAGTGTTCGCCGCGAACTTCGGCATTTGCCGGACGACGCCGTTGCAGACCTCACCGATGGCCTTGAATCTGACATCGCATCATCGTTACTCGATGGGGTCAAGCTCGCTGACCCAGCTGAGTACGCAACCGATCTTCTACGAGGAGCCGGACTCAGCATTGAAAAGCAGTCCACTGGAGGGCGGTCAGTGGTGAGTGAAAATTACGACCGTGTTCTTGCAGTGTTTGCAAAAGCTAAAACTTTCACAACAGGTCTTGCCCCCGCGTGGTGGTTAACGCGAGCTTGGGTGCTCACGCAAGTACTTGGATGGGTACTGAACGACAGTGACGACACTCGAGTATTGGTGGGGCAGTGGGGCGAAGAGAAAATTCTCGGGGTCGTAGTATTTGTGGCAGTTTTGTACTTGTCGGTTGTGCTTGGTCGCAGAGAAGTGAAGAAATCACGTCTTCGAAATGTGATCACGCTCAGCGTGGTCGTTGCAGGTGCATTCCTCACAACTGGGCAATACCAGCCCGGTTCAAATCAGGGGTTGAGTTACTCTGCTGCACGCATCACTCTGCCGTGCAATTTGGTTCCAAACTTTGTTGGACTGTCAGTGATGGAAATGAAAAACATGCAAGAGTCTGGAGTGGTCTCATACGCAATTGATTATTACGACAAGGAAACTACGGCGAATATGACTCAGACCATATGGAATCAACCCGCCACCGACTTTCGTAAACTCATTGTCGTTGAGCAAGAAAATCCAAGTCAGATGTCTTGTGCGACTCCTGTAGTTTTGTATGTAGAGGAAGGTGCTGTTGCAACAACCACGATTCCAGTGCCAACCTCATCAACAATTGCGTCACAACTCAGTACAACAACGTCTTCTGTAGTGAGTCGCGTTATTAGCACAACGTCGTCTGTTGCAAAACAGGTCAATAAAACAACAACATCGTTGTCTCGATAGAACTACTTCTTTAGGCACTCCAGTCGATGGGGTCTTGAGTTGCTTTAATCAAAGCAGTATTGGCCTGTGAAAAAGGCTTGCTACCGAAGAAACCACGGTATGCAGACAATGGCGAGGGATGTGGCGACTCAATGAATGTGTGGTGATGACCAGTGAGCTCGAGGTGGGGTCTCAATGCCTGAGCATGTTTGCCCCACAAAATAAAAACAACATGGTCATGAGTTTGAGCAACGGCGCGCAAAGCAGCGATGGTGAATTTTTCCCATCCCTTGCCGCTATGTGAACCAGCTTCACCGCGACGCACAGTGCAAGTGGTGTTCAGTAGCAACACACCTTGTTCTGCCCACGACGTGAGGTTGCCTTTCGCTGGGTGTTGATTGCGATCAACGTTTACATCGCTGAGTAGCTCAGTAAAAATATTGCGTAACGATGGTGGTGGCGCAACATTTGTGTTGACAGAAAAACTCAAACCATGTGCTTGGCCAGGTTGGTGATACGGGTCTTGCCCAACGATGACCACTTTGACGTTGCGCAATGAAGTTGCAACAAAGGCTGCGAACATTTCATGGTGTGGTGGATAGATCTCATGGGATGCACGTTCAGTATCTATAAAAATACTCAGTATATCCCAATAATTCTTAGACTGCTCGGCGGCAAAAACAGTTTCCCACCCAGGTGGCGGTGTTGTGCACAACATGTGGTTACAGATTACTCGCGGAAAAAACTTACTTTCATGTTGCAGTGCGATAGACACTAGAGCGGTATGGACGTCCTTCTTGCTCTCGATATTGGTGGAACCAAAATTGCTGCAGGGCTTGTTACTCGTGAAGGAACGGTCATCGATAGAGGTCGCATTGCAGTTCGTAGTAACCAAAGCGATGAAAATCTTTTTAACGATGTTGCGCAACTCGTTGATGCGATGCTCACCAAAGCACGTGGGCAACATGGTGCGCAACCGGTAGCTCTTGGTGTGGGTTGCGCGGGCCCAATGACAGAGAATGCCGAGTCGGTATCTCCGCTCAATATTCCCTGTTGGCGTGATTTCCCACTGGTACCGCATTTGCGTACTCTGACGGGCTTGCCAGTATTTGCTGATGGCGATGCCAAAGCTCTTGCCCTTGGGGAGGGTTGGAAAGGTGCCGCAAAAGGGCAAGACAACTTCTTGGCAATGGTGGTTTCTACTGGTGTTGGTGGTGGCATTGTGCTGAACGGACGCCTCCTTGACGGTGCATCGGGTAACGCCGGGCACATTGGGCATGTCATTGTGGAACCAAGCGGTCGTCGTTGCGTATGTGGTGCACGAGGGTGCTTAGAAGCAGAAACTTCTGGCCCAGCAATTGAAGCCATTACCGGCAGGCCTCCTACGCAGCCGACGTATGAAATTATTCAGCGCACAGGGCGTCTTGTAGGTCGCGGAATTGCATCGGTATGTAACCTGCTCGACCTGCCACTCGCCGTTGTGGGTGGAAGTGTGGCGCTCGGTTTTGGTGCTCCGTTTTTCCAAGCTGCACAAAACAGTCTTGATGAATTGTGCAGACTCGAATTTTCTAGCGGCGCACGGATTGTTCCTGCCCGTTTAGGCGACGATGGTTCGTTGATCGGTGCAGCAGCTTTTGCACTACGCGGCATGAACCGCATGGCAAGAATTTAACTGCACTCTTAGTTGCCGAATTTGCGGTACACCACTTCAACGGGTCCTTTGCCAATTGAAGTTTGCCACCGAACACCAATGGCAATGAGCAGTGTCCACACTGCGCAGGAAAAGATAAATACAGTGGTGAACCCACCTGGTTGAATCCAGTTCCACCAGTTCACTACTGCGTTGTATATAAAACCATGACACAAGTACAAGGTCAATGTGATTTGACCCGAGCGCTGGAGTAGTTGAGCAAGCGGCGAAGTGGGGTATCTATCGGCAAGGAAAGAAATGAGTATCACGATGACAACCGCACTGGTGCAAGCGCCAGCAGTTGCAAGCACGCCTCGTTCAAAGGGGTCTGTACTCAAAACGTGTTGCCACGAACCGTCATTGTGATGGAGCGCAAGACCACTTGCGAGATATATACAGAAAAGCGCTGGGATGCTGGCAAAAAGTATGGTTTTCCGCTTCAAACGGAAGGTGGAATAAGACTTTCCGATGATGAGCCCAACGCAGAAAAAAGCGAACCATGGCAGTACCGGATGCGTGTAGTCAATGAAATAACGAAAGAGAAAATTGCGAGGGGTATTGGGTTCAAATGGTTGCAGCCAACTAGTTGAATGTCCATTGATTTCTTGGCGGTAACGCCAAAAGGAAAGAAGTGCCGCGGCCAAGGTGATAGCTCCAGCAAGCATTGCAATGTGTTTTGTTTTTAAATGAAATACACCAGCTGCCAAAATAAAATAGACGCCGTAGTACGGAAGGATGGTGCCGTGCCAGACCCATTCGAACATTGTTCCGATGGTGAAAAGAAATGTTCCGCGTCGAATAAGTAGCCACCGCAGTTCTGTGTTGCTCACATGGTGACTTGTTGACGTGAGAAGGCCACAACCAATTCCGGCTACAACTACAAAGATGACAGGGCTAGGAACGAGGAAACCATTCCATGGGTCCATGAGGCGAGCAAACCAAGTTGTTTGTACAGCACCTGTGGCGTTAGCTCCGTTGAGGTAACCGTGGTAGTTCAAAACGATGATGCCAAACAGAGCAATGCTGCGGGCAATGTCGAGCTCGGCAAAACGAGCAACACCATTGCGTGTTGGCAACGCTGCATTAGTCATGAGTGGTTATAACCACAGTGTGATGTCGGGGGCAACGCTATTTAATGGCCTTTGCACGTCTATTGCATCGCCAATCTGCGGGCACGGTTGACCCAGTGGAACGAAGCACATTGCACTATGCATATATGGCGCTTCAATTAAAGCGAGTCGCTGCTGTTGAAAATGAAAAGGGCTAGATCCGTTTTCCAGAGGTGACACGCCGTGGGCGGTTCCGGTGGCCACTACAACAATGTGGCCATCGGCAGGTACGGGGGTGCTGTGGTAACCCGCTGCGTTGCCTTTTCCAATTGGATGTACAGCAAGAACTTCAGTGTGTAAAGAAAAAAAAGATTTATCGCCGTGCCACAGTGCCGTGCCGAGCCGTACTTCAAATTCTGCAGTAGGAAATTTTTCTTGTAATACGGCAAGTTGGGTTGTTGAAACATGGCTCAACGACACGACGACGCACTGAGGAATGAGTGGTATCCATGTTGCGAGCTCGTCAATGATTTCTTCATCGCTTTGGTGCAGCGGTAAATGCAAGGCACACGAGTGAATGGTGAGCCCGGCTGCGCTGATGTGTTGCACGAGAGCAAGGAAATCTTCTGGGGCCACGCCAAAACGCTGCATGGGGGAAGCAAGTTTGACCACCACAGGGCTATTCCAGCCCTTGCTTCGCAGAACGGTGAGGTCACGTTCTGTGGCAACAGTGGGAATGGCATTTGAGGGTATGGACACGTGGTCGAACTCACCAATGGGGGTGAGGATGTAGACGGGGGTGGGGGCCGCAATATCTTGCGCTTCGAAAACGGTTCCTACTGCAATGGCTTGTGCAGGACCGAGTAATTCAGATACCAGCCGCATGAGAAAGGGTCGCCCCAGTCCGTAGCCATTGCCTTTCACGACAGGAATGAGACCTGGAGTTGAACCCACGACGTGGGCGACGTGGGCGCGAAACGCTTGTTCGTTGACGGTGAGCCGGAGAGACATCACTTCCTACGGTAGTAGTTATAGAGGCATTTCGCTTTTATTCGTGAATTGTCCATATCGTAAAGCGAGTGAAATCGTTCTTTTCCTTCCCTCATCCCGTCAATGAGACCTCGGCACGCATTGTCGCTGGTGGGGTCGTTGCAATGAGCGTCCTTTTTCTTGTTACGCAAAGCGGCTGGGTACTTGTTCCCCTGACATACGGATTTGTTGCTCGCGTACTCACCGGGCCCACCATGAGCCCATTGGGGAGAATCGCTACACAGGTAGTAACACCGCGGTTGAAGGGCAATCATAAATTTGTTCCCGGGCCACCCAAGAGATTTGCTCAAGGGGTAGGACTACTTTTCAGCGGTGCTGCATCGCTGTTGTGGGCAACCGGAAACCTCGGTGCTGCACAAGTGGTGATTGCTGCGCTGGTGGTTGCAGCAGGGCTCGAAAGTTTCTTTGCTATTTGTCTCGGTTGCATCATGTTTGGTGTGCTGATGCGTATGGGAGTGATTCCTGAAGATATTTGTGAAGAGTGCAGCAATATTCATCTGCGCTCGGCCGCTAAACCTCAGTAGGCGATTTCTGTTGCATGTTGCTTGGCCAACTGGAAAGTTCTGGAATAAGTGCGTCGTAGTTACCTTCGCGCACAACACCTTTCCACACGCCAAAGCCGTACGACATGTCATCAACCCAACGTAAAAGCGTGTAACGAATTGGGTCGAGATGAGGTCGGGTAGTCCACCAGTCGGAAAGCGCCGGAACGAGTGCAGCAATGCATAAGGCCCAACGCGCGCGGCGCGAAACCAATGCTAAGAGCAATGCAATTGGCCACCATACGCGTGTCACTGCGCTGGCAATTTGTTTACCGGCATGAAGATGCCCAAGAGTGGCGAGCCGAACGGATTCTTTTTCCGCATCGGGAAGAAAACGCAATTTCCGGCTGAGTGCGACTGCGGTACCAGCGGCAACAACGCCACCAATGAGAGGAAACCCGAGAGCAATGGACGCCCACACCCCAGTGCTCCAACCACTTACGCGCAGTGGCGCAAGCGCACCGCGATGTTTTTTGGCAAGAAGTGCAGCAGATTCGCCGTAGCCCATGCGCTGTTGAGCAAGTTGTTGCATAGTGGTACGAGGGAGATGCTGCACTTCAATAGAAGGCTCATAACGGCATGAGTAGCCAGCTGCATCGAGGCGCCAAATGAGGTCTACGTCTTCTCCTGTGCGCATCGACTCATCGAAACCGGTAACCGCTCTCAGCGCTGCGACATCGCACAACAACAATGCCGATGGCACGTAGCTCACGCGAGTGCCGGCGCGCACGCGGGCAGGCAGCGCACCCATATCGAGAGGGGAACGCGCTTCTTCATATGCAGCAATCACCGCACCATTTTGAAACCAATTCAAGCTTTTGACGCGAGGTGCGAGCACAGCGAGTTTTGGCAGGCTCCACCACTTGGCCAGTTCGCAAATGTCTTCAGGGGTGCACTGCACGTCGGAATCGATGAACACAACATGGGAAGTGGAGATGAACGTGAGGCCAGCGTTGCGTGCTGCACCTGGCCCTTGGTTGAACTCCCTGCGGTGCACTGTGACATTGGTATTGGGCATCTCGGGAAATGCAATAGGTGATGCATCGTCAACTACCAACACGTGCGGGAATGCAGAAAACTCGGCGATGAGACCCCGCACGCGAGCAATGTCGTTCTCGGACCGTGCAAAAAGAGGAATGACAATAGAGATATCGGCGAGCGTTGGTGCATTGCCGTCCAGTGAAGGCAATGGGTGTAACGCACCAGCATCAATGAGCCGAGTAACAAGAAGCTGCCCGGAAACTGGTGCCTCTCCCGTTTGCTCAAGTGATTCAGCAATTTTTTGCCCGGCTGCGCTGAGGCGAAAAATGCGCAGCGGTGAGCCCGCAATAAGAACATTTCCCTTTTTTGGGCGTCTCCACGAGTTGTCGAGGCTGTAGCGCTGCACAGCAAAACGGTAGCCGTTAAGAGAGGTATCCCCACTCGGTGAGGCGCTCAACAATGTATTGTGCTGCATCTTCGGGCGCCAGTGTCACGATCTCGGAATGCTTTTGCGGTGAATTTGCCGATGTCGCAGCTTTGATGCGGTCTAAGGCAGTTTCGCCAGCAGGTGCTTTGACTGTACGTGGGCGTGGGCGAAATGGTGAGAAATCTCCGAGCGAGAGTGTGCTTGGTTCAGCCAGTGAAGCTTCAATGATGTTGGCTGTTGGGCGCAACGTTGATGCAAGGCTGGCTCGACGCAGTGTTGCCATTGACCCTTCGACAGAAATAATAAATGGTTCCATCACGCGCACGATTTCCCGACGGCCAGCATCGAGGCGGCGAAGAAGATCGAGTGAGTTGTTGTTGGTGGCTGAAATACCAACAATTCCTAGTGCCTGTTGTGCGCCCAAGGTGCTGGCAAGAAATGCAGGAACGCTACCAGAGCCGCGATCTAGTGAATAGTCACCACACCAAACAGAAGCACAGTCGCGAAGATGCTGAGCAAGTTCATGAGCAACATGTGCACTGCTGCTTTGTCCTTCGGCTGCTATGTGTACGAGTTCATGGGCTCCCGATGCGCAGAGCGCAACGAGATGTGAGCGGGCTGCGATAGGAGCAACACTCACCACACGCACTCGTGCTGATTGTTGCTCTGCACGTTGTAAAGAAACTTCCAAGGCGGCTTGATCGCTGGCAGAAAATTGAGCAAAGCGGGCATCGGCTTCGTGGCCACTAGTGGGTTGACTTCCAATCCATTTCACGCAAACACCAATAATGGGGGTCATGGTTGTGGCAACTCTCACGTGTGGTGGAACACGATGCCGTGTCCACCTTCTGGGTAGGTCCAACTAATGGCACCTTCTTCGTTGCACACCATGTAGCAAGTACCACATTCGAAACATTGTTCATAGTTAAAAACAATGCCTCCATCGGATGTGGGGATAAAAAGGTTGGCAGGGCACGCAACGACACACGCACGAGTGGTGCACCCATTGCAGGAATCACTGTTGACCACAATGTGGGCGCGTTCATGCACACGAAATTCGGCAGTTGCCATGCGGTCTTGAAAAGAAATGTCAGGCCACTGCAAACTCATCCGAAACTCCTGAAACCCGTGATTGCATCTTTTGCCAAGTCAATGGTGCGAATTCCTAAGCGACGGCGTTCATCTTTGAGAATTTTGCGAAGCCCTGGTTTGGGAAGCGGGTTATTTACATGAAACATGCCCTGAACAACGCTGGTGATGAGCGCTGGGTACATGTGTTGCACGCGGTCGCTCAAAACGAGTTGTGGTGCGCGGCGTAGCTTGCGGTGATCGCGTAGAACAAAGGTATCTTCAAGAAGTTTTTTGTAGAGCGACAAACCTTTGGCCGACGTGTTTCCTTTTTCAATCGCTTCGCATGCCGCTTGAGCGGCGTACATGCCCGATGCCATGGCGAAGTTCACTCCTTCAAGCCAAATACCCGCTGCCAAGCACATTGCAGCGGCGTCTCCGGCAACAAGCAGGCCATCATCGAGAAGTGTGGGCATCATTTTCAACCCTGCCTCAGGAATGAGGTGTGCTGAGTACTCACTGACAGTTCCACCTTCAACGAGTGGTGCAATGGCGCTGTGCGATTTCAGGCCAGCGATAATTTCTTCAGGCCGTTTACTTTGGGCAGCCAACTTGGGCAACTTCAATACAACACCAACAGAAAGAGAGTCGAGGTTGGTGTAGATGAAACCCCCACCATTAACACCGCTTGTTCCGCCGAGAATTTCTATATCAACGCCTTGATTACCGCGAACTGCGAATCGTTCATCGATGATGTCTTTCGACAAAGTGATGGTTTCTTTCACACCAAGTGTGAAATGTGCGGCATCGGTATGTGGGTACATGCCATGTTCTTTGGCCAAGAAGCTATTCACTCCGTCGCATGCAATAACAACCGATGCGGTGAGGTCGCCATCGGGGCGGTCGGTGTGAATGCCGATGACGGCACCATTTGCATTGGTAATGAGGCCAGTGACGGTGGTGCTGCACACCAGTGTTGCGCCGGCTTCAACGGCCTTATTTGCTAACCAATTGTCGAAGTCGGGGCGAAATGCAGTTGCTCCGTTATAAGGAGCATCTCCCCAAGCATCAGATCTGAAATCGATGCTCAACGACTGTGTGTCGGTGAGCAACATGGTGCTGCGACGCGTCACCCAACGTTGTACGGGCATCTCGTTCCACCATTCGGGAATGAGCGCATCGAGAATGCGCGGGTACACCACGCCTCCATACATATTTTTGGATCCGGGGAATGGCCCGCGTTCGATGAGTGCAACACTTTTCCCGGTACGTGCAATGGTGAGAGCCGCACACGACCCTGCGGGCCCCGCGCCCACCACAATGACATCAAAATCAGGCATTGCTCTTCCTTTGTTCCAATGCGGCGAGCAATGCCGGAAGCACTTCGTTGGCATCGCTCACAATGCCGAGGTCGGCAAGTTGCATCATGGGGCAGTGTGGGTCGGTGTTGATGCTCACAATGTGTTCGGGTTGGCCAAGGCCACTGGTGTGTTGCACTGCACCACTCACACCAAGAGCTATATACAACTGTGGGTTCACTACAACACCTGTGGTGCCAATTTGACGTTGGTGTTCTACCCAGCTGCGGTCGGTAATAACACGAGTTGCGCCGACAGATGCACTGAGTTCTTCTGCAATATCGAAGAGTGTATGAAAAGTACTTGACGTTTGTATACCTGCTCCTCCGCAAATAATGCGCGGGGCTTCCGATAGGTCGATACTTGCCGCATCGGGGGGAAGTACGTCAACTACTTCAGCATCGTTACCTGTGAAGTTCTCGGGACTGTGCAATGAAGTAATGACTACTTCGCCAGGCGCTTCTTCAATGCTGCGCACTCCGACTTGCAAAGTAGCAACAAACTCTGGTGCGGCAACCAGCGTTTCAACAGCTTGGCCACTCCAACGCACGAGTTCAATGGTGATTGCTCCTATGCGTAGCGCCCCAGCATAAAGAGGACGTTGCAAACTGTGAGCTAAGTGCGCAGCGAAGTCTCGTCCATCGGGAGATGCGGGAAGAACAATGCGTTGTTCAGTGCCAAGGTAAGGGGCTAGTGCATGCGCCCATGCAGACGGTGCGAAGTTTCCCCATTCACACGTCGTGATGTGTGTTGCATGTGGAGAAAGCTCGGGCAGTACATCTGAACAATTGCTGCCGACAACAAGCACATTTCCACCCGCCTCACTGGTGGCTTCGAGTGCCCCAGCGGGGAGTACGCCGTGACGAACAACAAGAACGGCGATCATGAGGAGAGTCTATTTCCGTTTGCGAAAGTGGCGCACAAGTTCAATCAGCCCTGTTGCCGCTAAAGCCATACCAAAAGCCACGCCAAATGCCATGGCATGGTTATCTTCAAATGTTTTGCCACCAATAAAGCCCAGCATGCTTGCATAAGAAGCCCAAATGACAGAAGCAATACCGACCCACTTGGCAAACCAGCGCTGATTCTGATGTGTGACTCCACAGGTAAGTGTGAGCAAGGTGCGCCCACCAGGAATGAAGCGAGCGGTGATGAGCAGCGGGCCACCGCGGTCTTCTATTTGGCTGTGTGCCCAGTCGAGTCGGTTTGCACCTTTTTCAGTGCGACGGTAACGACGATCAACAAACGCACTTGCCTTGCGCCCGATGAGATATGACATGTTGTCGCCGAGAAATGCTCCTGCTGCAGCAATCACAATGACAAGAGGTATGTGCAAGTCTCCAAGGCCAGCCGCAACTCCGCCAACAATGACCATTGACTCGCTGGGAACAATTGGCACAACTGAGTCGAGAAGCGCGACAGAAAAAATGATGAGGTAGAACCACGGTGAAGTAGAGACGTCAGAGAGCGATTCAAACATCGCATTAAGAAAAGAAAACATCAGAACGACGAGCCTATGCGTTCACCATCAATTACTGCGGCGTGTGCTCGTCGAGGCGCAACAGCATCGCCGACGCGAGAAACGGTGATTCCTGCATCGCGAAGTGCAGTGTTTGAAGAAAGATCGTGGTACAGCCACTCCACGGGTTGGGGTGGAACCGCCAACACCACCCAATCGGGTGTGCGTGTGTCATTCATGCCAGTGGGGTGATGAAGCAAGGTGAGTTCATTGCCGGCAAGCCCCATGGGAACAAGGTCGGTGCTTTGCACGATGCCTTTTGCGTGGGCACGAATGAGCCAGTTTTCCATGTCGAGGGTGATGCCGAGGTCTTGTCCGACCACCATTCCTGGGGTCACGATTTCAACGTTGCATCCACGGTCGGCAAGAAGTTCTGCAACTGAAGTTGCATGGTGGAAACCAATTTCGTCGATGATGACCACTGTGCCGAATGGATCTGCAGACCCGTCAAGCACATGTCGTACATCGGCAACGCCAATGGTGACCCCTTCGCCAGCAACCCACCATGGTTGCTGTGGCTCAGCACCAGTAGCAACCACAACGTGCTGTGCATTGCGTTCAAGCACTAAACCCGGCCACGCGGACACACCGTATTCAATGGCAACCCCGAGTCGTTTGCACTCGGTGAGTTGATTACGAATGAGGTCGCCGAACTCTGCTCTGTTTGGCACGCTCGCTGCAAGGCGCACTTGCCCACCAGCTGCATTTTCTTTTTCAAGAACAGTGACACGGTGTCCATTGCGTGCAGCTGCAATGGCTGCTTGCAAACCAGCGGGTCCTGCACCAACAATTAAGACATGTGCAGGAGTGGGAGAGAGCTTCACATGTTGTGTTGTTTTCCATTCGGCTTCACGCCCAGTTTGTGGGTTTTCAATGCAGCCGAGCCAACGGTTCAGGCCCATGCGCCCCACGCATTCCTGATTGCAACTGAGGCATAAGCGAATGTCGTCGGTTGCCCCTGCACGTGCCTTAGCAGCAAAGTCGGGGTCGGCTATTTGCCCACGCACTACTCCAACAAGATCGCAGTGCCCGTCGGCCAATGCGCGTTCTGCTTGAAGCGGGTCTTTAAAGCGACCAACTCCAACAACGGGAAGGTCGACTGCTTTGCGAATGGCTGAAGGAATGAATGTTGCGTATCCGGGTGGAATATGCATTGATGCTTCAATCATGAACAAGCTTGCAGTTGCCACGCCAATTGATGTGTTGATGTAGTCGACGTTGCCTGATGCTTCTACAAGTTTGGCAACTTCTATTGCTTCCTCAATAGTGGTTCCACCTTCAATGAATTCGTCTCCACACAAGCGAACACCCAGAGCAAGGTCGTTGCCAATTGCTTTGCGTACTGCAGACGAAATGTCGAGTAGTAAACGGGCACGGTTGCTGAGTGAACCACCGTATTGGTCGGTGCGTTTGTTTGTTGCTGGTGAAAGAAATCCACGAACAATAGAAGAGTGGCTGCACTGCAGTTCGATGCCGTCGAATCCGCCTTCTGCACAATTCTCGGCAACGGTGACATAGCCAGCAATGATGTCGTCAATATCGCTTTGAGTGACTGCTTTGGGTACTTCGCGAAAGAGTGGGTCGGCAACAGCACTCGGTGCCCACACAGGAAGCCGGCTGTACATGCTGCTGGCTTGGCCACCGTTGTGGTTGATTTGCGCAAAAATAGGTGTGCGATGTTGATGTACTGCCGACGTGATGTTGCGATAACCAGGAATGACGTCGCGATGAAAGCCGTGGATGAGTTTTTCGTAAGGCCAGTCGGTGGGGTGCGTTGAGTGCTCTTCAGTAATGATGAGCCCAGCTCCACCAGCTGCACGTGCGGCGTAATACGCACTGTGTTGTTCGGTGGGTTTGCCGTTACGTGCGTAGTTGGTGAGATGTGCACTAAAGACGATGCGATTACGAGTGGTGACAGGCCCTAGTTGGAGCGGGGTCCACAAGTACTTGTAACTCACAAAGACAAAGGTTAGGTGGCTTTCGAGGGAAGTGATGGCTCGAGACCAGAACGAAGACGTCGAAGATTAGGAATATGTCGAATGACGACCAAAACTCCAATGCCGGCAGTTGCCCCAACTTCCCAGCCGGGTTTACCTGCCACCGCGATACAGACAGGTAAGAGCACGGTGATGACGAGAGACGAGATCGAAGCTTTTTTCGTCACTTTGCTGAAAGCTGCCCATAAAAGTGCGAGACCAAGGCTGATGAAGGGGTGCACGACAAGCATGGCGCCCGAACCTGTGGCAACTCCTTTGCCGCCAGCGAAGCGGCGTGTGATGGGGTAGACATGGCCCACCACTGCGGCAGCGGCGCACCAATATGCGGCGGCATTTCCAAAAACCGCCAAGCCAAGTGCAGTGGCAACGGCACCTTTCGCTGCATCAAGACCGTAAACGTATGCGCCCTTTTTCATTCCTAACGTGCGCGCCACGTTTGATGCCCCTGGGTTGCCCGAACCAACTGAGGTGATGTCGATGCCATGAGCTTTGGCCACCATAATGGCGCTGGGGAATGTGCCGATGAAATACCCGGCAGTTGCGAGAAGAACGACGAGAAAGAAGTGCACGGTTACAGCATAAACACTGCGCGCCGCGCTTCAAGGACAGCCTCGAGAACGGTACGTGGGGCAACTGCATCGCCAACGAGATGAAACCGAGTGGAGATGTGCTCGGTGGGAAGGCGAAATCCGCAGTCAATGAATGCTGCTGCGCCATATGTGGTGGTTTCACCCGAATAGCGATCTTGTACTTCAACGCTGACGCCTTCGCCCGACTTTATAACTGAACGCACGAGTGCGCGTTTCACCACGCGTGTTCCACGTTGAGCCAAGCGGACATTTGCAGGAGCCAAATCGCCTGAACGTGAAAGTTCGTTTCCGGCAATGTTGTCGGGGGTAATGAGCATTGCACGCTCGCCGAGCCATTGCGCAAGTGCAATAGCAATGGGGCCGCCAATGGGGTCGTGCAAAATGATGTCGCCAGATTCAGGAAGCGCAGCAGAACCATTCATGACGTCAACAACATCAATTGCTGCTGTGTGGTCGGGCAGCGCATACGTAGGGACCCCCGGGCGTGAGCCTGTGCATTGCAGAACAACATCTGCACCATGGTTTGTCGCTTCATCGACGCACACCCCAAAATGAAACTGCACGCTAAGTGCTAAACATTGTTCGTATAGCCAATGCACAAACGCGGCACCTGGGCCGGCGAAAGCGGCAACCCCACCTGCGGAATTTCGTTGTTCGAATACTTCCACCAAGTGGCCTCGACGAGCAGCTGTATATGCGGCTTCTAATCCGGCGGGGCCAGCACCAATAATGGCTACTTTTTTTGATGCAACTTGTGTGTACCAATTGGGGTCGGTGCTTTCGTGGCCAGACGTGGGTTCAACCACACAGGTAACAATGGGGTTACGCGCATCGCGTACTTGGCATGTTTGATTGCATCGAATACAGGGGCGAATCTTTGCCGTGCCGCCACTGAGCATTTTGTTTGCTAAGTCGGGGTCGGCAATTTGTGCTCGAGTCATTTCAACACCAGCACACACGCCCTGTTCTACAGCCTGCATGGCCATGTGTGGTTGTACAACAGAACCTTGTAAGAAGACAGGAATGTTGAGTACTGCTTGTACGCGTTGGGTGATGTCGGTATTGAAACCTTCTGGCTCATGAAAATCGGGGCGAGTTTTTTCGACGGAGAAAATAGAACCACGAACAACTACCAAATAATCAAGCCCGCATGCTGCAAGCTGAGGAGCAAGCTCTACTGCCATATCTGGCGTAATGCCAGCCCATGGTGCAAGCTCATCGCATGAAAGCCTGAGCCCAATGATGGCATCGCCAATTGCTGCACGCACTTTTTCAATGATGCTGCGAGCAAATAACGTTTTGTCTTCGCCCCACACATCGTTGCGATGATTCGTGAGGCCAGAGAGAAATTGCCGGACCAAACTGTGTTGGCCAGCATTGATTTCCACACCATCGCATCCGGAAGAAACGGCAATTCGTGCAGCGTTAACGAAGCCCGCAATGACTTCTTCGATATCGGCTTGTTCCATCCATTTCGGAACTTCACGTGAGTTCACTTCGGGCACTCGGCTTGGTGCCCACAATGGTTGCTGGTGGTATGCAGAAGTGCCTTGCCCGCCTGAGTGGTCGAGAGACGCGATGATTAAACATTTTTCTTGGTGCAATGCAGCTGTCAGTTCGTTGAGCGATTCTGCACAGTGAGACGCGAGTGGCGCACGCTCGTATGGCCAATCGCTGTGGTGCACGCTCATGCCTTCCAGCACAATGACACCGCAGCCACCGTGAGCGCGTCGCGCATAATAGGCAATGTGCTGATCGCTGAAAGTTCGTTCGTCGGTACCGAGGTTGGTGACGTGAGGCCCAAACATCACGCCATTTGGTGCTTGGCAATTGCCAATGTCAACCGGCTCTAGTAACCCCATGAAAAAGAATTTACGACACCACGCTCAAAGCACTGCGAGCAGGCTTCGAGTGGTCTTTGCTGGGCTTTGGGGTAATAGAAACAGGGCTCGCTTGGCGTTCTGCAAGAAGAGTTGCTCCATGCCCCGTGACGCACTCTGGGTCGGGGCCATCGAGTGGTAACCCAGTGAAAAACTTGGCAGCCATACAGCCACCTTGGCAAGAGTCGTAGTTGCCGCACGATGCACAAGCACCAGCCGATTCCGGTTCGCGCAACGAAGTGAAGAGTTCGCTGTCGCGCCACACAGAAGTGAAACCACCAGTGTCGTGAACATTTCCTGCTTTGAACTGGTCGTGCAAAACAAATGGGCAGGCATACACATCGCCAATAGGGTCGATGAGGCACACCACGCGCCCCGCGCCACACATGTTGAGACCGGGCAATGATTCACCTAATGCATTGAGGTGGAAAAATGAATCACCAGTAAGAACGTTGTCGCCGTGTGCCAAGAGCCAGTTATAGATCTGCACTTGTTGTTCGTTGGTGGGGTGCAGATCATTCCATGAATCAACTCCACGGCCGGAAGGGCGGAGTCGAGTAATGCGTAGTTGAGCACCATAAGAGTCGGCGAGAGCTTTGAACTCGTCTAGTTGGTCAACGTTGTGGCGAGTGACCACGACGGAAATTTTAAAAGGACCAAAATTTGCTGCCTTTAAATTGTCCATTGCACGACGAGCAATGTCGTAAGAGCCAACTCCACGTACAGGGTCGTTCGTGATGGCATCAACGCCGTCGAGGCTGATTTGAATATCTAGGTAATCCATCGCGGCAAGGCGTTGTGCGTTTTTCTCATCGATGAAAGCGCCGTTCGTAGAAAACTTCACTCCGATGTCGTTCGCAATGGAGTATTCAATAATGTCGAAAAAGTCGCGGCGCACCATTGGCTCACCGCCACCGATATTGATGTAGAAAACTTGCAAATCGCGAAGCTCGTCGAGCACTGCGAAAGCTTGTTCGGTAGTGAGTTCACGATCATCACGCTGGCCACTGCTCGATAAGCAATGCACGCACTGCAAGTTGCATGCGTAGGTGAGCTCCCAGGTGAGGCAAATGGGAGCGTCGAGACCACGCTTTAATTGTGTAACGAGTTGGCTAGCAGACACGAAGGATTTCCGATTTCGTCAATTGATTGAGAGCTTGTAAAAAAGATGCATCGCGCTCGGTGGCAATTCCGCAAGCGCGCAAGGTGTGGCCAACGCTCGGGTGATCGCCAAGTTCACGCACAACACGCACAACGTCGGGGTGCTTTAAGAAAACCAGGCGGCGGTTGCCGTAGTGGTAGGCGAGGGCGCCAAAGGGTTCAGGCCGCAGAGCAACTTGAGGATGCAATGCGCATGCTGAACTGAGGGTGAGGGTCACGAGTGGCTCAGTACACGCCACACATGCCGTCGATGGAGATCTCTTCGACGAGCAATTCCTCTAAAACCAGCACTTCGGCAGCAGTTTCGAGGTCTTCTTGGCTTGCAGTTTCTACGGTGGCTACGGCAACTGGTGACATGCCCAAATCGTACCGTGTGACAGCGGTCTGATGCTTGGGCTAGCGTCTCATTTATTGACGTGGCCCGCAGGGGCAAAACTTAGAGGGGGAAATCGTGAAGACCAAAGCCGCAATTTTGTGGGAGTTGAATACACCGTGGTCCGTTGAGGAAATTGAGCTTGATGCCCCAAAGGCCGGAGAAGTTCTCGTCAAAATCGCCGCCTCGGGAATGTGCCACAGCGATGAGCACGTGGTCACGGGTGACCTTCCCTTTGCAATGCCCATCATTGGCGGCCATGAAGGCGCCGGCGTTGTTGAAGCAGTGGGCCCAGGAGTGAGCTGGCTTGCACCGGGCGACCATGTGGTGTTCGGGTTCATCCCCTCATGTGGACGTTGCCCAAGTTGCAGCACAGGGCACTCGAACTTGTGCGACATGGGTGCATTGCTGGGCACCGGCAAGCAAATTGCCGACGGCACCTCGCGTCACCATGCACAGGGCCAAGACATCTCCACCATGTGTTTGCTCGGAACTTTTGCGCACCACACAGTGGTCAATGAAGCTTCATGCATCAAAATTGAAAAAGACATTCCACTTGAAAAAGCATGCTTGCTCGGTTGTGGTGTTGTTACTGGCTGGGGAAGCAGTGTGTATGCCGC
>WLST01000023.1 GCA_009711295.1 Actinomycetota bacterium
CTCTTCTGCTGCAGCTTTCGCCTTAGCGCGGGCAAGGTCGGCAGCGGCTTTTGCTTTTGCACGGGCCGCATCGGCAGCAGCCTTGGCCTTTGCGCGGGCCGCATCGGCAGCAGCTTTCGCTTTTGCTGCTTTCTCACGCTGTGCGGCTACTTCTTTTGCCTTTTTTTCAGCTGCAATTTTCTTCGCTAGATCAGCTGCTTTTTTCGCTGCAGCAGCCTTTTTTGGGTCGACCTTTGGAGCAATTTTTTTGGCGACTACCTTTTTGGCCGGTGCTTTCTTGGTAGCAACTTTTTTCGCCACCACTTTTTTGGCAGGAGCCTTTTTAGCGGGACCCTTCTTGGCAACAACTTTTTTAGCAGGAGCAGACTTCTTTGAGCTCACAGTTTTTTTAGACACGGATTTTGAGGATGCTGCTTTCTTTGGTGCGGCTGACTTCTTTGCCGCTGGCTTTTTTGCCGTCGATTTCTTTGCCACAGGCTTCTTCGCGGCTGACTTCTTTGCTGGCTTCTTTGCGACCATGCTCACACCATTTCCGTTTTCCACTCAAGACTTTGCTTGAATGGTCTATCTTGACGGTGGAGATTACGTCATATTGGGGTCAAGTACCAATATTTCCGCTATGCGACCGCTAAAGCCATCCAAATCTGGACTTCATGGCCCTCGAGCGACTCCACATGTTGGGGTTCTCCGCTTCCCTGTTCCAAGGTGAAACGGGTAGCGAGCACCTCACCAGCCATCATGTCGACATGAGTGGAAATAGCACTGATGAATGATTCTGGGCCGGTAATGGCAACTGAAATGCGGTCGGTCACCACAAAACCAAGGCTGCGGCGGGTTTGCTGAAGAGCACGGATGAGGTCTCGTGCTGCTCCTTCGGCTTCAAGTTCTGGGGTGAGGGCAACGTCGAGCACCACCACACCAGGGTGATGTGAAAGCGCTGCGCTAGCGGTGCCTTGCGCAGCAACCAACTTGAGGGAGTACTCACCTTCTTCTAATCGGAACCCGCCAGCTACCGGTGCCCCGTCAACAATTGCCCAATCACCCGACTTGACGGCATTAATTACTTTTTGAGTGTCGCCACCAAGACGTGGGCCGAGAGCCTTTGGAGTGACCTGCAACTCATGCGTTGCCACCGCACCCACGTCGGTACGAAATTCAATATTGCGCACATTAACTTCATCTTTCACAATGTCGATGAAGGCATCGAGACCCGACAACTCTGGCGTTGCAATGGTCAACGTAGTAAGCGGAAGACGCACACGGCGCCCGTTGGCCTTACGAATAGACAATGCAGTTGAACAAACATCACGTACTTTGTCCATTGCGGCGGTTAATTCAGGGTGTGCTACAAGTTCGGTAGACGACGGCCAATCGGTGAGGTGAACACTGCGTTCTCCGGTGAGGCCTCGATAAATTTCTTCCGACACCATAGGCAGTAACGGCGCAGCGACACGACACAACACGGTGAGTGCCGTATGCAAGGTATTGATGGCGTCTTGATCGCCTGCCCAAAAACGATCACGACTACGGCGAATATACCAATTTGTTAACACGTCGAGATAGGTGCGGATGGTGGCACACGCCTCAAACAGATCGTACGCATCAAATTGCTGAGTGAGTGATACGACCAGGTCGTGTGTCTTTGACAAAATATATTTGTCGAGGACATTCGCACTATCTGTTGACCACTGCCCTTGTTTACCTTCAGCATTTGCATACAAGGTGAGGAAGTACCAAGAGTTCCACATGGGAAGCAGCACTTGACGCACAGTTTCACGAATACCTGCTTCAGTGACCGAGAAGTCTCCGCCGCGCAAAATAGGAGACGAAAGCAAATACCAACGCATTGCATCGGCACCGTAAGTATTAAACACTTCCATTGGGTCTGGATAGTTGCGCAGACTCTTCGACATTTTTGCGCCGTCGTCACCCAACACCACACCATGACCTACACAAGTGGAAAATGCGGGGCGATCGAACAGAGCAGTTGCCAGCACGTGCAAGGTATAAAACCAACCTCTGCTTTGCGCCACATATTCCACGATGAAGTCACCGGGATAGTGATTTTCAAACCATTCTTGGTTTTCAAATGGGTAGTGCACCTGCGCAAAGGGCATTGATCCGCTTTCAAACCAGCAGTCAAGCACTTCAGGGACACGACGCATCACCGATTCACCCGATGGGTCATCGGGGTTTGGTCGCGTGAGATTGTCGATGAATGGACGATGAAGATCGTTGACTTCCACTCCAAAGTCGGTCTGCAATTGCGCAACACTTCCGTACACATCTACCCGTGGGAACAGCGGATTGTCGCTTTTCCACACTGGTATGGGTGAACCCCAGAAGCGATTGCGACTAATTGACCAGTCGCGAGCATTAGCAATCCACTTGCCGAAGGAACCGTGCTTCAAATGCTCAGGAACCCAGTGAATATTTTCATTGAGTTCCACCATGCGATCGCGGAACTTTGTGACTTCTACAAACCAACTCGACACTGCGCGATACACCAGTGGCTGCGCACAGCGCCAGCAATGTGGGTACGAGTGGTTGTAACTGTCGTGGCGGATGACTCGCCCTTCGTCTTTCAGTTGACGAATGACCAATGGGTTTGCGTCGAAAACGTGTGTTCCTACCCATGTAGAAATGAGATCTGTGTAGCAACCCTGGTCGTCCATAGGGCAAATGGTGGCAATACCCGCACTCGCGCAGACCAATTGGTCGTCTTCGCCAAAGCCCGGAGCAAGGTGCACCACTCCGGTTCCGTCTTCAGTAGAAACAAATTCGGCGGTGAGCACCTGGAACGCATTTTCTGTGTCGGCAAGGAATGGAAAAAGTGGCGTGTACTTGCGACCTGCCAACTCGCTTCCCTTGATAGTCGCGACGTGTTCAGCGCCACTGAATTCCTTTTCATAGGCACCTAGACGCGACTCGGCCAAAATGTATTTCATGCCTTCGCCGTCTTGCATGACTGCGTAATCGATCTCGGCACCTACCGCCAATGCAAGGTTCGATGGCAAGGTCCACGGCGTTGTGGTCCAGGCCATGATGCGCTCACCCGTCTCGAGCAAGAACCATACCGACAATGCTGGGTCTTGACGATCTTGATACACATCGTCCATGCGTGTTTCTGTATTAGATAAAGGAGTCTCGCAACGCCAACAGTAAGGCAGCACACGGAAGCCTTCGTAAATGAGACCTTTTTCCCAAAGCGTATGAAAAGCCCACATCACACTTTCCATATAGGGAGTATCAAGTGTCTTGTAGTCGTTAGAGAAGTCGACCCATCGCGCCTGACGAGTGACATAACGTTCCCATTCGCTGGTGTAACGCAACACACTGGTACGACACACATCATTGAATTTGTCGATACCAAAAGAAGCGATTTCTGGGTGGCCAGCGATTCCTAATTCTTTTTCCGCTTCGACTTCAGCAGGAAGCCCGTGGCAGTCCCAGCCGAACCGGCGTTCCACACGACGACCGCGCATCGTTTGATAACGGGGCACAGCGTCTTTAACGAAACCCGTGAGCAAGTGGCCGTAATGCGGTAATCCGTTGGCAAAAGGCGGGCCATCATAAAAAACGAATTCGTTGTTTCCTTTTTCTCCGGCACTGCGCAATTGCACCGACGCCTCAAAGGTCTGATCTGCAGCCCAAAAGGCGGAAACAGTTTCTTCTATTGCCGGAAATTTAGGTTGAGACTGAACATCGGGGTATGCCACGGCAAGGAACCCTACTCAGATCAGCGACTGATGTACAGCACGTAGAGCGCGCTTCACCTTCAGCAACCCAAGATGAGGCGGCCAACGACCATTTGCAAAAACAAGATGACCACGATCGGCGAGAGATCAAATTGCCCCATGGGAGGAAGGATCCGCCGCGCACGCCCCATGAGTGGTTCAGTTGCACGAAAGAGCCACTGATTGATGGTGAACACCATTCCACCTGGTCGCAATGGGAACCACGACAAAACGATGCGGAAAAAAATGATGAGAACGTAAAAGTTCAACAACTGACACAGAAGTTCGCGCATAAATTATTCGAACTGTGAACGTGATGCAGGTGGCTTCAACAAAAACACATCGGTGGCGACACGTTCCATGGAACCATTCATTGCGTAGCAGAGACCGCTTCCGAAGTCGATGAGACGACGCACTACTTCTTTGTCGCAACTCTCGAGGTTCATGATGACTGGCTGACCTTCTTTGAATCGGTCGGCAATTTCTTTTGCTTGTTCGAAACGTAACGGCCTTACCGTTGCTGGCTCAGCTCCACTCACTGCTAACGGGCGAACAGTGGTGCTCTGACGTGGTGTGCCAACTGGACGCAATTGCAAACCAGAGTCGTCGACACCGCGGCGATACCCGCCAGTGTCTTGCGGAATTGCTCCGCTGTAATCTTCGTATTCAGGTTCCATACGTTGTCGAGGCATACGGCCAGAGGGATCGGCGCCATAACCTGAGCGCACATTGCGTTGGGGACGATCTATTTCCATTGACTGGTCATAGTCGTCATAATTTTCATCGGCCCCTAGACCGAGATAATCCATAGCGCGTCTCCACATCGACATGTCCATAGGTTATACGACATGGCGTTCTCTATTGGGGACGTTCACCGAATATTGCAGAACCGACACGAATAATGGTTGCTCCCTCTTCGAGGGCAATGCGGTAGTCATGCGACATCCCCGCCGAACACTCTGAAAGGCCCAATTCATTGCACATTTTGCGTGCCTCACGAAAGGTGTGCCGCGTTGATATTGGGTCTGCACTCGTTGGGCCCATCACCATGAGCCCACCGACGTCCAGGTGAGATGAGCGAGCGAGGTCGACCAGTTTCTCAAGAGCTTGAGGAGAACAACCCGACTTCTGCGTCTCATCGGCAATATTGACTTGCAGTAGAACACGAGGTGCGTCTCCGCCGCTAGCTGCGTGCAACTTAGCTAGCCCCAAAATGACAGATTCCCGATCGATGGTCTGCCAAGTATGTACTTTTCCGTATAGCGCACTGAGCTTGTTTGATTGCAAATGCCCGATGAAATGAAGTGGCAAATGATTGGCACCAGTGGCCGTTACCTTTGCTAATGCTTCTTGGGCATAGTTCTCTCCCACGCCATCACATCTGGCATCTCTTGCCCATTGCCACGCATCAGGACCAAAATTCTTGGTAACTGCAACAAGTTGCACTGACGACGCAGTGTCCCCACGAATTTCTGCAATATGCGAGCGCACAACACCTACGTTGTGCATGACCTGTTCTTGAGAAAAAGAGGGAGCGTCGCTTGACAAGAGCTACTGCAAAGTTATTTCAGAAAGGAGGGCACATCGAATTCGTCGTCATCGCCACTCGTGTCGAGCGGGTCTGAGGAAAACACACTGCGCGGAGATGAGCTTGTACCCGGACGAGAATCGACCGAACGCAATGGAGCGCGCTTGTCGTTTCCATCCCAACGTTCAAACCCTGCGGCAATGACAGTAACTCGTACTTCATCGCCAAGTTCGTCGTCGATAACTGTACCGAAGATGATGTTTGCATCGGGGTGAGCAACGGCATGCACAACTTCGGCAGCCGCGTTCATCTCGAAGAGACCCATGCTTGATGGACCAGCGATATTGAGCAGAATTCCACGCGCACCATCGATTTGAGCCTCGAGAAGTGGGCTTGTGATGGCTGCTTTTGCTGCAGTTACCGCACGGTTATCGCCGCTTGCATGACCAATGCCCAACAACGCAGTTCCTGCATTTGCCAAAATCATCTTGACGTCTGCGAAGTCGGTGTTGATGAGACCAGGTGTTGTAATGAGGCTCGTAATGCCAGCAACACCGTTCAGCAAAATATCGTCTGCCATTTTAAAAGCATTGATAGCTGAGGTTTTATCGTTTGCCACACTGAGAAGTCGATCGTTCGGAATAACGATGAGAGTGTCTACTTTTTCCTTCAGTTTGGCAATACCGTTTTCAGCTTGCGTCGAACGACGGCGACCTTCAAATCCAAAGGGTCGAGTAACAACGCCAATGGTCAGTGCACCAATTGATCGGGCAATTTCAGCAATGACCGGAGCTGCACCGGTACCAGTACCGCCGCCTTCTCCTGCCGTGATGAATACCATGTCGGCACCAGCCATCATCTCTTCAATTTCAGCACGATGTGATTCTGCAGCAGCTTGACCCACTTCTGGGTCGCTTCCTGCACCGAGACCACGAGTGAGGTCGCGACCAATGTCGAGCTTGACGTCGGCATCGGACATGAGGAGTGCTTGCGCATCGGTATTGACCGCAACAAACTCAACGCCCTTCAGACCGGCATCGATCATGCGGTTGACGGCGTTGACTCCACCGCCGCCGACTCCGACGACTTTCATCACTGCTAGATAATTTTGGGGTGCTCCGGCCATGGGCCATGACCTCCGAGAGATAGGAAATGTTGTTCTTATGTTTCCACGTGGAGAGGCTCAACTGTGGGATTTCCGCCCAATAAAGGGCAATTTCCTACAATTTATTTCTGAGCAAAAATAGGGTCACCACTCGAGAGATCGATACTGCGGAGGTTTTTCGGATCTTGCCGGCGCAAAACCAACACCAAAGACACCAGTTTTGCTCGCAAATCACTCGGCTGACCAAAGATCACCACAGTCCCTGTGCGCAAGGTCATGAGGAGCTCAGTGTTATTGGCAACTCCAACGTTCAAGACCGTCTTTTGAATTTCCGCGGGGAGCGACGCCGCGAGTTGGGCAGCTGCCGTGTACACACCATTGGCCTTTGCCCCTGCCAAAAGGGCATCGCCCACTCCTGTGATTTGCATGTACTGAGTGGGCTGACCTGTCTGCACAGAGATGACATACCCGTCAACGTCTACGACGCGTGACTGATTATCACTCCCCAAAAACCATGCAACGGGCTTTCTTTCGTCGATGTCGATCACCGCTGTGGACGGAAAGTGCTTGCTCACACTTGCATCGCGCACCCATGGGTCTGCCCGCAAGGTGAGTTCTGCAGCATGCAGGTCGCCAAAGATGATGGACTTACCCTTCACCTGCGCCGTGGCTTTCGCCAATACTTCTGATGAAAGATACTTCGCACCTTGCACGGTCACCGTGCGCACCCCGAACAAGGGCGAGTTCAAAATGGGAACCGCTATAGCGACAACAAGTATTGGCACCAGCACATAGAGCACAACGCGTAAGCGACGCTTCCCCTCTTCACGGCGTACTTCAATACGTCGCAATCGAAACCGGCGGTGGGGCTGGCCATCGTCGGTTCGCTCTAAGGGCTGCGTGAACTCATTGTCTTCAATAACGAGCGGAGGACGTCGGGCGTGCGTGAGATCATCATCTGAGACGATGTCGTATCCGCCAAGCACATGGCCTTCAAAATACTCAGGGCCATCTTCGTCGACAATTGAAATTCCTTCGAAAGCCTCGGTGAGTTCTTCTAAGACTTCTAGAGGTACATCATCGAGCGACCGCACAACTGGTGTTTCTCCGGTGACGTGAGCCATGTCCCCCGACTGCAGCTCTTGTGTTTCATCATTGTGTGAGGGCGTAGTCATGAGAGGGTCACTTTGGTTTTTTCGCGCAGAGATACGCTTCTAGTTTCTCACTATCTCCGGAGTTTTCTGCGTCAATTGCGAGTGCTTCACCTGGAGCAAAGCCCACAAGTCGAATTTCACTATGTAGATGCACACCGGTGAGTCTGAGCACTTGCTGCTGAACCGCATTCATCAACTTCACCACATCGGCACTTTTCCCGCCATGGTCACTTTGAATGAAGTTGGCATGTTTTTCACTCACGCTTGCGGTACCAACTCGATGGCCCCGCAGCCCGGCTTCATCAATCAGCGCACCAGCCGAAACAGCACCATTGTCGGGGTTGATGAAAACGGATCCGGCATTTTGCCCACCTGGCTGATGGTCGCGGCGCCACTTCACAATGTCGGCGATCTTTGCGTCACCACAACTTGGCTCACTTTTCTCGAGCACAACTTTTGCCCGCGTCACCACATGTTGATTGCCGAGCGCAGAGCCACGGAAACGTAAGCCGAGCTCACTTGCGGGAACCCAACCGTGGCATCCAGAGGTCAGGCTCACCACATATGCCGAATGCAGTGACCCGGCCATATCTGCCCCATGGCCACCAGCATTCATCCGCACTGCCCCACCAATTGACCCAGGCAC
The DNA here is from genome assembly GCA_009711295.1 of Actinomycetota bacterium. Taxonomy (GTDB): domain Bacteria; phylum Actinomycetota; class Acidimicrobiia; order Acidimicrobiales; family Ilumatobacteraceae; genus F1-20-MAGs119. Next base: position 8,171 of record WLST01000023.1, read on the forward strand.
ACCAACTGCCCATTCAAAGCCAGCAATACCCATCGCGCTCAGTTGCCGAGCCGCCACAGGCAACGCTGTTGAGCCAGACAATTCCACATGCACGTGATGCGATTCTTGTGGTGAGTCTTCTCGAACAATGTTTTCTGCAAAGTCGCCGAGTGCAACACACAGACCACTAAAGCCCGCGTCGGAAACAAGAGTGTTGCTGCCCCGACCCAATACGAGAACTGGCATGTCAGGATGTTGTGCACAAATCGAGGCAACAGTAATGAGCTGACTTTCTGAGCGAACTTCAACGAACAGCCGAGCTGCACCTCCCACTTTGTAAGTGGTGCGAGAAGCCAAAGGGGCATATTCAAATACTTCCAATTGAGCAGATCTCAGATCTTTGGCACATTGCCTCAGTAATTGTTCACATGAAATTTCACCTGGCAGTGTTTCTATATCTCCGCAACCACTCGATATACAAACATCACCTTCACGTAAAATATTGGCAAGGTGTTGTGGCAAATCGCTGCGAAGAGGAACCCAGTCAACTTGGACATCCCGATGAGCGGCCACCACTGCATCGACAACCAACTTGCCCGTCACCCCCTCAATGAAGGCGGTTCCCGACGCATAAATATCGGTAATCACCACCACATCTGCGCCGACAAACGCATCGGCATACTCATGAGAAATGAGCGACATGCGGTTGAACCTGTTGGGTTGAAAAACGTAAATTAATCGACCCTTCGCCTCAGTTTGCGGGCGACTTGCAATCATTCCCCGAGCCGCCCCGAGAACTGCTGTGATCTCGGTAGGGAGATGGGCATAATCGTCAATGAGCGTGATTCCTCCTGTAGTGCTGCGAACATCAAAACGGCGAGCAACACCCTGAAATTCAGCGAGCACTTGGGTGACCTGTTCTTGTGTGGCACCAAAGTGCAATGCAATTGCCATTGCCCCGAGAGCATTGAGAACATTGTGCATCCCACGCGCCCTCAATGTGACTGAAAAGTCGCGCTCCCCTTGATACTGCAACAACACATTTGGAGCAATGTGCACTGAAAAGGACATGCCACTTGCAGTGGCTTCAATTTGCGATGCTGAAATGCTCGCACTTGAGTCATTACTCAAGATGCCATAGGTGAGCACTTCGCGGCCCTGTTCTTGTAACTCATTACCGATGCGTCGTAGTTCAACGTCGTCTACGCACACAGCAATGGGACCATCTATCTCGCTCGCAAATCGGGAAAAGCTTGCGACGATGTTTTCAAAACTTCCAAAGTGATCGAGATGATCCGTATCGATATTGGTAATAACTGCTCCACGCAGCGGCAACGCCTCATGCGTGCCATCGCTTTCGTCGGCTTCCACCACAAAGAGCCCGGTACTTGACCAGGCCCCGTTTGTCTGCAGGCCAGGAGCATCACCTCCGACTACAAAACCGCATTGTCCCTCAGCGCCACCCAACATCAGTGCTACCAAAGTTGTTGTTGTGGTTTTTCCGTGCGTACCTGCGACCCCAATTGCTGTTCCTGAAACACAAACGGCAGCCAACATTTCGGCACGCGACAACGCAGGAATGCCCGCACGCCGAGCGGCAGCCATTTCAATGTTGTCGCTTGGCACACCACTTGAAGCACATACCGCATCACAACCAACTACAAGGTTTTCGCTGTGACCAATAGAAATATTGATGCCTAACTCTTTGAGCTGCACAATGGTTTCACTAGAGCGAATATCGCTACCAGAAACGAGATGCCCCATTGCAACAAGCGCCCGCGCTAGTGCACTCATTCCAGGGCCACCAATGCCCACTACATGCAAACGCTGCGCAGCACTCAAATCAAAAACATCTACTTTTTTCTTTTGAGGTGGTTGGCTGTGCGATGAGGACATAAAAAAGATTTGCCTTATTCAGATGCACGTGCGACGGTAGCAATGAGCGAGCCCAGTTCCGCTCGACGGTTCACTTCCCCCGCCAAATATGCACTTTTACGCAGATCTGCCAGTTTTTCTGGATGCAGCATGAGATCGGAAATCACCTCTTTCGATTTTTGCGCGGTGAAGTGCTCTTCTGTCATGAGCACTGCTGCTCCTACATCTGAAAGCATGCGAGCATTTTGTTCTTGATGGTTATCGGCCGCCCCAGCCCAAGGAACCAAAATGCTTGCGACGCCCAATGTGGCAATTTCACCAATAGTGCTCGCTCCCGAGCGCGAAATCACAAGGTCAGCTGCTTGATAAACCTCTTTGATGCGTGTTTCATAACCTACCTGGATGTAGTTCGGCGATGCTGCCTGCATGCCCTGTTCCACATATCGACTCCCAGCAATGTGGAACCAAAATATTGAACTCAACTGCTCATCAGTTCGCAGCTGCGCAGTGACATCGTTCAACAGCGCGGATCCAAGCGAACCGCCCATCACCACTACGACGAATTGATGAAGCGGTATGCCAAGCACCAAACGGGCTGCCTCTTTTACCGAGGAGTTCATTTCGTTTTGTCCTGCCCGGAGTATGTGGCGCCGAATAGGCGCCCCAACGAGCACCGCTGTGCTGAGTGGCGAATGAGCGTGCGACTTTGTCACCACGCTCGCATGGCGCGCTTGGCGTTTAGTTGCGAGCCCTGGTTGTGAGTCATACGAAACCACAACAGTAGGTATTCCCAGCTTCTTCGCCGCCTGCATTGGCGCCAAACTCCCGTACCCGCCCACCGATACCACCACATTTGGCAATAGCTCACGCATCACTGCGCATGACTCCCGTGTTGCCTTGCGCATCAGGAGCAACATCCGCACGTTGTGCAACACCGCACGGGGTGTGAGTTGATGCTTCGCCCCAATGACATTGAGCAATGTGTATGGGAAGTTGGTCTCTGAGAGAATATTCTCGTCGATACCGCGCTGCGTTCCGATGAAGTGAATATTTGAGGAATCAAAACCTTCATCTTCCAACATCTCGGCGATAGCCACTCCGGGAAGCACGTGACCACTGGTTCCCCCGCCACAAATAACTACGCGCTTCGCTCGTGAAAAAGTCATAGCACCGTCACTTCATGTGGCGAGCGACATTGAGCAGCAAGCCCGTTGCTGCCATCGTCACGAGAAGTGAACTACCACCGTACGAAATGAAGGGAAGAGTGAGACCAGTGACCGGCATCGCGCCTGTTACGCCGCCAATGTTCACAATTGCTTGCACGCCGAACCATGCGGTGACACCACCGGCAAGTAGCGCGCCGAAGGCATCGCGCGCGCCGAGGGCCGCTTGAATACCAAAAACGATGAAAAGGAAAAAGAGCCCAATGACCGCTACGGCTCCGATGAAGCCAAGTTCTTCAGCAATAATCGCAAAAATAAAGTCGGTATGAGCAAGAGGAACATAACCCCACTTGCCTGCGCCGTCGCCAACACCAACACCAGTGAATCGCCCATTGGCAATGCTGATCATTGACTGGTATACCTGATATCCCCAGTGTCCTTTGTTTTCTTCAACGTTAATAAATGCTAGGAAACGTTGGCGTCGATACGCTTCCATATTGACAAAAATGCCAACGACGACAGTGCCAATGAACCCTGTAATTGCCAGGAGCCGAAGTGAAGTTCCTCCGACGAATGCAATAGATAGAACAATCGCTCCAAAAATAATTGCCGAGCCGAGGTCTTTTTGCAGCATGCACATTCCCGCAGCAAGCACAAGAACGAGGAGAACTTTTCCTAGTCGCGTTGCCATGTCAGACTTATCGCGGCTGTTCTTACTCAAAATACGTGCAACATAAATAAGAGTCGCTAATTTCAACAACTCAGAAGGCTGAAAGCGCCATGCGCCATCGCCAATCCATGCACGTGCCCCGTTGACGGAATTACCTAGCCCGGGAACGAACGGCAAAAACATCGCCAGGAATGACACGAGGAAAATAAACGGAGCGAACCTCTTCAGCATTTGATAAGGAAATGTATACGCACCCCACATGAGGAATGTTCCGATACCAGCCCACGCAAGTTGACGATAAAAGACACCGAAGGCCGATTTGCCACTATGCAGCATCGTTACTGATGATGCGGAGAGCACCATGACTAAGCCAAACATCACGAGCAACGCGCTCACAATGAGCAAACCATAAAAAGCCACTGTTGGTGCTTGTGTAGCCATTTGCCGCTTGTTCGACACACCAGAACGGTCGAGAGTTGCACGACGGCGCTGAGCAACCGTTAAAAAACCTGCCTGCGACCGATCGGGAACAACAGTGCTCATTGGCGTTCTTCTCCTTCGTGCAACAAACCTTCTTGACCAAGGTACATCTTCACCCGTGTTGCAAAGTCGCATCCACGTTCTTCGTAGTTCTTGTACCAATCGAAACTGGTGCATGCCGGTGATAACAGCACCACTTCATTTGGGCTTACGAACGAGCCCGCAATTTCTATTGCCTCTTGCATACTCGTAGCAATAGCAGTGGGGCAAAGTCCCGCAAATGCTGCAGCAATTTCCTGCGCACTTTCGCCAATACACACAACTGCTTTGACATGTTCATGTTCGAGAGCAAGTTCCGCCAGGTTCAAGCCCTTGTTCCGGCCACCTGCAATGAGAACTAGGCGAGGAAAAGCACGTAACGCAGTGCGGGCTGCATGTGGAGAAGTTGCTTTTGAGTCGTCGAACCAACGCACCCCATTTTTTGATGTAACGAGCTCGATGCGATGATGCGATGGTTCAAATTCCTGAAGCGTGTGAACAACGCCCGCCTGGGTGCCCACACCACTCTCTAGACACATCGCAGCAGCGGCTAAACCGTTTTGGATGTCGTGGGGCAATGAACGCTTCATCTTGTCTGTAGCAAGAAGAAGCCCCTGAGGTCCTATGAGTTCATTTCCCGCAACGAAATAGTTGCTTTCCGCAGAATCACCAAAAGATATAAATCGCCCCGAACTTCTCTGAGCAACAGCACATATGTCTTTGTGGGCCGACGGTGCAACAACTGCATCTTCCGGTTGCATATGCGCCCATATTTTTGCTTTAGCTGCCACATAAGAGGAAAAGTCACGATGCCAGTCGAGGTGGTCTGGCGCAATATTGAGCCACGTCGCAGCATTAGCACGAAATGTACTTGTCAGCGTTAATCGGAAACTCGAGCACTCCACGACAAACGCATCTGCATCGCTATCGAGGGCATCAATAAATGGGGTCTCGGTGTTCCCTACTGCAGCAACGCGTTTTCCTGAAGCGCGAATCATTGCCGCTGCCATCAATGTGGTTGTTGTTTTTCCATCGGTACCAGTGACCGCAAGAATGGGTCGTGGACCGCCGTGACGCGACTGCTCCCACCGATAGGCCAGCTCAATTTCAGAAAGCATTTCTTTTTGCGCATCTATGGAGATAGCAAACAAAGGATGCGTCTCAGGAACTCCTGGAGCTGGCATCACACTGTCGACGCTTTTCACTAAGGCAGCAAGAGCGCCAAGATCGCCAGCCGGGAAGATTTCCGCACCCAGTTCTTTCCCCAATAGTTCATGTTGGTGAGACAGTTGATCATCGGCAAGAACAACTTCGTTTCCACGCGATGCAAGCGCACGCGCGACCGATGTGCCCGCTATTCCCAGCCCATAAACCAAAACCCTGGTCATGAGCCCACTCCACGCGTGAAGTCACCAATAAATACGGCAAGAGCGGTTGCAACACAGATTCCTTGAATGATCCAAAAACGAATGATGACCGTCGTTTCCGGCCAACCAACTAATTCAAAATGGTGATGAATAGGCGACATGCGCAATATGCGTCGTTTACGTCCTGATGCTTTGAACACACCCATCTGCACTGCCACTGACCCCGCTTCAAATACATTGATGCCACAGATCAGCAATAAGAGAAGGTGCGTATTCGTGGTGACGGCAAGTAGGCCGAGGGCAGAACCGATTCCCAGCGCTCCAACATCGCCCATGAAAATTTTTGCAGGAGCAGCGTTCCACCACAAAAATCCACCACATGCTCCAGCAAAGGCTGCTGCAAGCACCGCCAAGTCGAGCGGGTTCACGAGTCCGTACACCTCGGGGTTGCGAAAGGCCCAGTAGGCAATCACGGTGTAGGCAAGAAACGACAACAAAGCAGAACCACCAGCAAGACCGTCGAGCCCATCGGTCACGTTGACTGCATTAGTGGCACTCCACACCATGATGGCTGCCCAGATCACCCACAACGGCCACGGAATATCCCAACCTGGATACGAGCTGCGCGTGATGGAAAAAGTACTGCTGACGTTAGTTGCTGCCACTAACCACCAGAGAAACAACACCGTGATACCAAAGGTGAGATAACCCTTCTTTTTCCAAAAAATTCCACGATTGTGTGCTTTACGTACCTTGATGAAGTCATCGAGGAATCCCATGAAGGCCATCACAAAAATACATGCCCACATGATGAGCGCTTGGTTGGAGAACGCAAGACCATGTCGAAGATGCGCGACAAACCAGCCGAGGAATGCTGCAATAACAATGGCCGCACCGCCCATGGTGGGTGTGCCTTGTTTAGCCATGTGATGTGTTGGCCCAAGGTCTTCCTTGCCCAAAATGGGTTGGCCTCGCCCAATACGACGGAAGAAACCAATGAGGTAACGAGTACCAAATAATGAGCCCATCATTGCAATGGCCCCACCGATAAAGACAGCAATCATGGTGTTGCCGCCTTTTTCCGAGCAAAGGACAACTCGAGTTCCTCTACATCGCTGAAAGGCAAGCTTGTAGCGCCGACAATTTGGACAGTTTCATGGCCTTTACCTGCGACGATGACCACATCTGCACCCTGAGCAATATTGACCGCATAGGCAATAGCTTCGCGACGGTTCGGAATTTCCACCGGTCTAGTTTTGCCCATTCCCGAGCAAATATCGGCGATGATGGCAGCAGGGTCTTCTGAGCGCGAATTATCGCTCGTCACAATCGCGATATCGGCAAGTTCACTTGCAACTCTTCCCATCTCTGGTCGCTTCTCTCGGTCGCGGTCTCCGCCACAACCGAACACCACAATGACACGACCTTCGCCAACTGATGCTCGCGCAGAACTCAACAACGCTCGCAATGAATCGGGAGTATGTGCGAAATCGACAAATGCATGAACTCCGCTGTTGCTGACAACTTTTTGAACACGCCCAGGAACAACGGGAAGGCTCTCTAAAGCTTCCACAATTGTCTCGAGCGAGACCCCATGCACCTCAGCAGCCGTTGCGGCAAGAAGAGCATTACTAACATTGAAAAGACCGCCCAGTGGGAGCGAAATATTCCGGCCGCGCCAGATGAATGAACTTTGTGTGAGCGAGCTCTCAAGATTCTGTGCCTCTTTAACCGACACGCGAATGAGATCACTCGCTGCGTATTGACCCTCAAGAAGATCTGCCAGCTTCACTCCCCAAGCGTCGTCAACATTGACAATTGCTACGCGTGTAGTTGCAATGCGAAACAGTTCTGCTTTTGCTTCAAAGTAATTTTCCATGGTGCCATGAAAATCAAGGTGATCGTGGCCAAGATTCGTAAAGATCCCTGCGGCAAATTGCACACCAGCTACACGCTGTAATTGCAGTGCGTGGGACGTTACTTCCATCACTACCGACTGCGCACCACCATCTATCGCGCGACGCATCTCTCGCTGCAAATCGGTTGCTTCAGGTGTTGTTCTCTCGCTGTTCAACGTGCCAAAAATGTGAGGCGAGCTGCCTGCAGTGCGCAATATTGAACTCAGCATCGCCGCTGTTGTTGTTTTCCCGTTCGTACCCGTAATACCAAAGACGGGAACTTCATGCGACGGGCGACCATGAACCACATGTGCTGCATACGCCATCGCCTGGCGGTCGTCGAAAACTGTGAGAGACGGCACTGCATATTGAGCATCTTGAGTAACCAATAAAGCTTTGGCACCCTGAGCTATTGCACTGTCGATAAATTGGTGACCATCAGATGTTAATCCGGAGATACAGCAAAAGAGGCTGCCGGCACTTACCTGGCGCGAATCATGGGTCACATCGGTGATGTGAACTTCAGAAGTATCGCCCGACTCAGTGGCCAACACACCACGAGATGCGAGTTCTACTGCAACATCTTGTAGCGAAACACGCATTCGCTTAGTGGGTCGCTTCGTTCGCGCGGGCGTATGGGTCAACTCGCCCGCATGCCTGCGTTGTTGCTGCTGGCTTAATGCGCAATTCGCGTGCCACTACACCACCAATTTCTGCAAACACTGGCGCTGCAGCAGTACCACCGAAACGATCGCGGGACCCTGCGTCTGGTTCGTCGATTGATACCAGAACAGTTACTTGCGGGTCTTCCGCAGGCAGAAAACCAACGAACGAAGCAAAATACTTGCGTCCACCTTCGTCGGTACCGTATGTACCGTCAGCCTGAATTTTGTATCCTGTTCCTGTTTTTCCTGCAATGGTCATTCCAGGAATTTGCGCCTTGGTACCAGTTCCGTAGCAAATGACATCACGCATCATGAGATTGATCTGCGCAGCTGTAGACGACTTCAAAACTTCATGCGTTGAAGACTGTTCCAAATACTTTGTTTTGCCGTTTTGATCAATGACCGCACTCACGAGACGCGGAGCCACATAGACCCCGTTATTGGCAATGACATTGACCGCAGAAATGAGCTGCACTGACGTGGACGCGAACCCATAACCGTACGCAACGGTGATTTTCTCAGTTCCTTGCCACTTCTTTACTGGCTTTAAAATTCCAGCGCTTTCATCGGGGAGTTCAAGATCTGATTTCGACCCGAATCCAAATGCATGCAGATACGACTCAAGAGTTGGACTCGAAATACGCTGGGTTGCGAGCACGGTCCCGAGGTTTGACGACTTCACCAAGATTTCCTTGACTGACATCTCTTGCAATGGGTGCGGGTATGCGTCGCGAATGAGGTACTTATCGAACACTTGAGCCCCGGGCACATGGAATGTTGTATCGGGAGTAATTGCCCCTGCATCAATTGCAGCAGCGACGCTAAACACTTTTGCCACTGACCCAGTTTCATGAGCATCTACTGCGGCAAAGTTGCCCGATGTATTGGTAAAAGTTCCATCTTTATTGCGCCTAACGTTTGCCATTGCATAAATATCGCCGGTCTTTGAGTTCATGACCATTGCAGTGCCGCCACGGGCGCCAATGCGAGCAACCTGCTCGGCAAGAAGTTGATCTACTTGGTATTGGATTGACCGATCAAGAGTGAGAACTAAATCTTGTCCTGGTTGGGGCTGTACTTCTGCACTATTTGAACCGGGAATTGAACGCCCCTGATTGTCTTGCTCGCGAACAAAGCGACCATTTTTCCCTGTCAAGATGTCGTTGTACTTCAGTTCCAAACCAGCTGTACCTACACCATCGGTATCTGTTTTACCTACGACAGATTTTGCTGAAACGCCAACAATGGTGCGCGACGGCTCTTCATAAGAGCCAATTCCAGGAATCTTCAATGCAATGATTGCTTTGACAATCTTCGGGTCAACCTGGCGCGCAATAAATGAAAAGTTTGATTCACGAGCAGCAAAAGTTGCGGCCAGTTCTGCTTCTTTCGCGGCATCAAATCGCATCAAACTAGAGATTGCCCGAGCTGCACCAACAGGGTCGGTGACTGCCTTCGGGTCGGCATACAGGGTCCTCATCGGCACAGACATTGCAATTTCTTGCCCTGTGCGGTCGAAGATCGCTCCGCGTTCTGCGGGAAGTATTGTTGCTCGCACGCGAATATCTTCACCAGCCGCGCGGAACTTATCGCCACCGAACAACTGCAACCGAGAGACTTGAGCTACCAACACGGCAAGGAGTAGGAGAAGAATTGCAAGAGCCCAACGCAATCTTTTCTTCAGGCTTGGCGCTGCAACAAATGACGCTCGACGCACATTGAGCAATGTTGTTTTTTTCTTTTTGGTACGCACCGGCTGCAAATGGCGCTGTCTTGAATCTGCAGGGCGTGACCGTGGAGCTGTACTTGGTCGCGAATGCGACCTCTGCTGATGACCCGTTGATTGATGACTACGAACCACTCGAGGCGTAGATGCAGAAGAACGCGGCGCATTTGGCTTCACGCGTGTGTTCACGGCGCGCCGCCTATTTCAGATTTCAATTGACCAAATTCATTGAGCGGCGATTCTGCGTCATGGGCCACGGCATCGCTGAGATCTCCGGTCGACGCGAGCACCCCGGCAATGATGTCTGGCTCGACGGCAACAAAACGGGCCTGAGTAGATGGCTTCATGCCCAGACGAGCAGCTTGGGCCGACAAGTTGTCGGGTGAAATGAGAAGCGAGCGTTCATGACGCAACACGTTGTAGTTGTCTCGCGCCATCGCAACAGTTTTGGTGAGAGAGTCAAGCTTCATCTGTTGTTGTGCTAATTCAACATGAACTAAAGCTGCAAGAAAAAAGACGCCGCACACAAGTGCCGCTGAGACAACAAGCACCCAAAATGCCCTGCCCCCACGCTGAGTCTCCACCAAGCGAGGTCGTGACGGAGGAACAAAACCATCAATCGGCAATGCTTGATCGAGGGGATGGGCCATATTGCGAGCCATCTCAGTTCACCCCTACCGGAGCAAGCTTTTCCACCACTCGCAAACGCGCCGAACGAGCTCGCGGATTGCGTAATTGCTCTTCTTGCGTCGGCGTTTCAGTGCACCGAACTCGCTTCACGAGTCGCACTGCCCCACAGCCACATGGCAAATCGGCCCGGCAAGTACAACCACCGGTTTCAGCCTCACGCAAAATGTTCTTTGCGATTCTGTCTTCACCAGAGTGGTAAGAAATCACTGCGACGCGCCCAGCGGTGCGTGTGTGACGAATTGCGCTTTCTAATGCGCGTGGCAATTGATCAAGTTCTGCGTTGACCTCAATACGAATGGCCTGAAAGGTACGTTTTGCTGGATGTCCACCAGTGCGACGTGTTGCGGCAGGAATGGCTGTTGTTACTACAGCGGCCAACTGAGTGGTGCTGTGTAATGGTCGCGCTGCGATGATGGCGTCGGCAATGCGTGACGCAAATCGCTCATCTGCGTATTCACGCAAGATGCGAATGAGTTCGCCGCGTTCATAGGTATTCACCACTTCGGCCGCAGTGAGCGACTGACTTTGGTCCATACGCATGTCGAGGGGGGCATCGACACGGTAGGAAAAGCCGCGCTCAGAGCGGTCGAGTTGTGGCGAGGAAACACCGAGGTCAAAAAGAGCCCCCGATATTTCATCAATGTGTAGCGACTCCAGCACATCGTCTATTTGCTCAAAACGAGCTCGACGCACTGTTGCACGTTCTGCAAATGTCGCTAGGCGTTCACTTGCCGTTGTCACAGCAAGTTCATCACGATCTAAACCCAAAATGGAAATGTCGCTATTGCTCGACAGCAACTGCAGTGAATGACCCGCACCACCCAAAGTGGCATCAATAACAACACCACGAGGTACTGCTTGAAAGACGGCAATGACCTCGTTCAGCATCACTGGATCATGAGAAAACACAGTTGTTTCGCTCACCGGCAGCCCCTCGGCCAACGAGTGCCGCCGGGATTTCTCCCCGGAACAAGCGAGACAGTAGCGGGCGGAGTTGGAGCTAGCCATCTTGCCGACCGAGAGACTGCCGGTGAGCGAAATTCGTGTACTTCTACTTGGGAGATACGTGTTGTGGTGATCATGCGTCGGCCCCTGCAATTTGCACAGTGCCTTTCGTGTTGATGCGACCGAAGCGAAGTGGCTCCCAAATTTCCACTCGATCGAACGCACCGCTCACTACAACTTTGGAGTTCAAAGAGAGCCCTGCGTAAGCACGCAATTGTTCTTCGATATTGATGCGACCTTGTGCATCGATGGATACCTCCACCATGTTGCTTGCCAATGCACGCATCTGGTTGCGGTCCATTTCGCCACGTCGCACTTTGGCCAATACTTCTGCTGCTTCTGCTTCAAATGCTTCAGCACTCAAAACGTCAACGCACATGTCTTGCCCAAAAGCGAGATAGCAACGGGGCTCTAAACGCGGCCGGAATGCAGCAGGCAACGCCAAGCGACCCTTGGGGTCTAATTGGCGCTCGTGTACTCCGACAAACACGTGATCTCCGTCTTGGTACCCGGTCTCCACCCGACTAGGAAGCGGGCACCACCTCCCCCCAGCAATCACCATTATGCCCCACTATTCCCCACCTTGCAACTATCTCCCCCACAAAATCCTGAGAAATGGGGAAATGGCGACCGTCAGAGGTCAAAAATGGACCCTCAAACGCAAAAAATGCCCTGAAAAGGGCATCGAAAGGCTGAAAATGGGCTGTTTTTACTGGTGGGGCAAAGTGGGGGTGATTACACCTTGCTGGGGAACGCCAAATCGGCAGCTCTGAGCGTCGCCGGCACGGGTGTGGCCAGTGCGGCAATGCGATCGAGATTGTTCGCCAGACCAGGCAACATCGCAGCATGTAGTGCGGCATCCCAGTGGAAATAGGCAATGCATTGAAAGCGCGCGTAGTCGCGTGTTCGTCGCTGACTAATGCCCACTATTTTTCCATGCGCATCTGGGCCATCGGGAAATACTTCGCCAGAACCCCGACCGGCAAAACACACCATGTCAGACCACTCGTTGCGTTCAAATGCACCACGATGCACTTTCGTAGAAGCCATACCTGCACTAGCGAGAAGACCAACCCACCAGTCGCCAATCCACCACATTGATTTCCCAATGTCGTCATTCCACAGTGCATCACCGCGCGGTACAACAACATCGATCCACAGCGATTCGACGGGGTGCACATACACCGCTCCTCCACCGCTACGCCTGCGCACCACATCTATTCCGTTGGCTGCACAGAACTCGTGATCTACATCGTTTTCTTTTTGTGAAGAACCCAAAACAATTGCTGGCCGCGTAGGAGTAAGCAACCACACTCCTCGCTCTACGGGTAAAACAGTGTGGTGTAGTTCTTCGGCAGTGCCTTCACGTTTATGAAGCAAGGGCAAGGTACGGCTTCCACTGATCGGGAACGGTCACAACCGACAAGGTGATCCACGACGACTCGCGCGGAACATATGGCTTTGCTACTAAGGGCATTCCCGCTTCCTCAGGTGTGCGGTCACGCTTGCGCAAATTACAAGTACGACACGCAGCAGCGACGTTTTCCCACACGTGCATACCACCGCGTGATTTTGGTAGTACGTGGTCGATACTGTCGGCTGGTGCACCGCAGTACTGACACGCGTGTCCGTCGCGAGCCATAATGGCGCGCCTAGACATTGCAGTGTGGCGACTATACGGAACCTTCACCATGTACTTGAGTCGCACAACGAGAGGCGACGCAAGAGTGAAACGTTCAGAACGCATTTCTGTTCCGTCATTTTCAATGAGTTCCGCTTTGTCGGAGAGCACCAAACATGTGGCACGGCGCACGGAAACAATGCTCAGTGGCTCGAAAGTTGCATTAAGAACGAGCGCACTTTTCATTTCTACAACCGTTGCGTTCTTTGTATCATGAGAGGTGCTTCCACTCACGACACCACTGCAAGTAGCTCACCACATCGTGAGCAACCATGGGATGTTGTTCATTTCCGTACTGAATAGTGTTGCGCATCTTCATGTATTCGCGATTCGGCAATGGCAAAAAGGGCGCAGTTGCCCACCAGCGGCGTGGCGTGAGATGCAACCACTGCCGCAATGCCGTTCCCCACAACGCGGGACGAACAAGAACTGCACCTACCACTTGCATCATGAAGGTCGTGGTTCCTTTGGCAACCCCAGCACCATTTCACCAACAATGTTGCGCTGCACTTGTGAAGAACCGGCATAAATGGTTCCGGCACGAGCATTCAAGAATGTCATTGCCCAGCTGTTTGTAGAGTTCGGCGCGCCAGCATCGTCGGCACCAAATGCACTCGACGGACGTCGGCCAGTGGGCACCATTGCATCGGCACCCATAATGTCCATTGCAAGTTCGGTCACGACCTTGTGGTATTCACTCCAAAACAATTTGCCAATTGCGGCGTCGGGCCCTGGATGATGACCCTGCAAAAATTGTGTGAGCGTACGCATACCGAGGTAACGCATCATTTGCACTTTGGAATGGCACCATGCCAAGCGTTGACGAATTCGTGGGTCGGTATTGACACCACGCTCTTTTGCCATGAGCAACAAGCGGTCGAGCTCTGCTTGGTAACGAATGGGGCTTACTGCGGCAGCTTCACCGCGCTCAAAACCAAGCAAGGTCATGGCAACTGCCCAACCGTTGTTGACTCCACCAATTACTTCCCCTTTTGGCGCAACAGCGTCGGTGTAGAACACCTCGTTGAATTCGCTTTCACCAGAGATCATTTTGATTGGGCGCACTTCAATTCCGGGTTGACGCATGTCGACCAAAATAAAAGAGATTCCTTTGTGGCGCGGCGCTTCGGGGTCGGTGCGGGCCAAGGTAAAAATGTGGTCGGCGAGATGACCAGCAGAGGTCCAAATTTTTTGACCATTGAGAATCCATTGATCACCATCGAGTTCAGCCTTTAAGCCCACGTTGCTGAGGTCGGAACCCGCATTTGGCTCGCTATAGCCCTGACACCACACGTCGTCGCCCGACAAAATGCGGGGAAGGTAATGCTTCTTTTGTTCTTCAGTTCCCCAACGCAACAATGTGTTGCCCAACATTTGAATGCCAAACACATCGTTTGGTCCGCCCCCAGGCACGCCTGCACGCGCAAATTCTTCAGCCAAAATTACCTGCTCTAAGGCAGTGAGACCCGCGCCGCCGTATTCCACTGGCCAGTTGGGAGCGAGGTAACCAGCTGTTGCCAAGATGGCACGCCATTGCGTGACAAATTGCTCGAGCTCTTCACCTTCAAGTTGCCCAGTGCCACCCCAATTCTTGGGAAGTTTCTCAGCAAGAAATGCTTGAACCTTGGTGCGATAGACAGCTGCTTCTGGTGGATAAACGGGATGCATACCCGCAATCTAGTCGCGAGGGAAACGGTCGCGCATTCGTGCAGCACCAATACGGCTGTTTTTTAGTGATGCCGCAAGATCTTGTACCCCTACTTTGCCGATGGCCCGCAGTTGACGCTCGATGACCAATGCACAAGCAAGCATGACGAGAAAGCCACCGAAAGCGAGCAGAAAGTGAATTTGCAGCGCAACGACGGTGAAAATGAGCCCTGCAATGGCGCCAAGACCTGCCCAACGCACGGTTTTTGCCGATTGGCGATACATGCCAGCTGGTGACGTATTTTGCGCAAAGCGCTCGTCGGACTGCAGCTGTTCTTCAATTTGGCGCAAGATGCGCTGCTCGTCGTCTGATAAAGGCACGCTCATAGTCTCTCACGTTATGGCGCCCATCTCAATACACAACCCAGAACTCACAGACAAGAAATACCTGTTTTATTTCTAGAGTGCCGAGCCAGGGCGAATGGCTCCTTTGCCAAATTTCTCGCGAATATGGTCGATGGCTTCACTTGCTTGATCCCATGAGTCGTCATGAACCTGATCTTCATCAAAAAGTGAAGGCTGAGCACGCTCATCGGTGAAGTTGCTCGTGCTGACCCCTAATAACCGCACTCCTGGAGCAAGGTTGATGTTGTTGAGCAACGGCGTGAGGGCGTCGACAAGACTCGGCCCACTCGACTTACCGCCGTCGGCAGTAATACTGCGTGTGATGGAATGGAAATCGGAAAATTTCACCTTCAGCGTCAATGTTCGCGCCAACGTGTGATGCGCACGTAAACGTGAAGCGACCGCATCGCATAAGCGCACTAAATGTCGATGCACCTCTTCGTAGGAAAAAAGATCTTCGTTAAAGGTTTCTTCGTGCCCAATCGATTTCACATCACGTTCAGATTCCACTGGTCGCTCGTCTCGGCCGTGCGACAGGTCGTATAAGTGCTGACCATGTGCCTCGCCCACGGCGACAGTAAGAACATGTAGCGGGAGAGCGGCAAGGTCGCCAATAGTTTTAATACCAATACGGTCGAGCTTTTCTTGCGTCACTGGCCCCACACCCCACAACGACTTAATGGGCAATGGATGCAAAAACGAAAGTTCAGTTCCCCTTTCCACTTGCACTACCCCCTTGCCTTCACGCACTCCTTCTGCGGTGGCTATTGGCTTGGCAGCCTTTGAGGCAATTTTCGCGATGAACTTGTTTGTAGCGATTCCCACCGAACATGGAATACCAATTTCCGTCGTGATGCGCCTGCGTACGAGATGAGCGATGTCTTGCGCAGTGCCAAATATTTTCAACGACCCAGTGACATCGAGAAAAGCTTCATCGAGTGCGAGACCTTCGACGTGCGGGGTAACCGAGTGAAAAATTGCGTGGACATCTGTACTCACTTCTTGATACAGAGGAAAATTACCGGGCAAAAAGATGACATCGGGGCACAGGCGCTGTGCGTGTATTGAGCCCATGGCACTAAAGACCCCGAATCTGCGCGCTTCGTACGACGCCGCAGCAATAACACCGCGCGGGCCGGCACCGCCTACAACAACGGGCTTTCCGCGCAATTCGGGGCGCTCTCGCAGCTCAACAGCCACATAGAACATGTCCATATCAACATGCAGAATGACGCGTTCAGGATTCATTTCACTCCACAGCCTACGATGTCTCTGTGTCTACACTTCCCACCCCTTCGCAGCACGACTCCACGCCCGTTGAGCGGCCACTTTCAGCGCTTCCTCCCCGAGGTGCTCGCATCGCGGCATTTTGCTCTATCGCATGCGGCGGCCTTGCTGGTGGCCTCATTGGCTTTGCACTTGTCGACCTGCAATGTTCTGGATCCTGTGACGTTCCCGAAGGCATCGGCGTATTCGTAGGAGCAACACTCACTGCTGCTGGCATGGGTGTCGTTGCTGTACTGGTGCTGCGCGCACTGGGTGAATGGAAAGAACTACAGGACAAGTAATGAGCGACTCTCTAGCAACCAGTCTTGTTGAGTTAGCAACCACCATTGCCCATGAAGTGGGCGCAGTAGCTCTTGCAGGACGCAAGCGTGGATTAACCGATGTCAGCACGAAGTCAACCTCCACCGACATGGTGACCGAGTACGACAAGCTCACCGAAGCATCAATTATTACGGCACTTCGTGCTGCTCGCCCCGACGACAGCATCGTTGGCGAAGAAGGCGGCGGATACACAGGCACGAGCGGTATCACCTGGTTCGTCGACCCTATTGACGGCACCACCAATTTTCTCTACGACCTCCCCACTTGGACCGTGTCGCTGGGGGCTCACGATGCCAATGGCGAACTTGCCGCGGTGGTCTTTTGCCCTCCTTTGAACGAGACCTACACCGCTAATCGCGGTGGTGGCGCCTATTTAAACGGTACGCGTATTTATTGCAATGAGGTCACCGATATTGCACAATGCCTCATTGCTACTGGGTTTAATTATTCACCAGATAATCGTCTCGTTCAAGCGGCTCGAATCCCAAAAATCATTGCGGAAATTCGCGATATTCGTCGCCTCGGGTCCGCTTCGCTCGATTTGTGTTTTGTTGCATCAGGACGATATGACGCCTATTA
>WLST01000024.1 GCA_009711295.1 Actinomycetota bacterium
GGGTGGCCTTGCAGTTGCCATGTTGTGTTTAGTTACTACACGAACTTGGTTCTTGCAGGTGGTCGATGCAGAAGGTTTGCAAGAACGCGTTCAAGAAGTTCGTACACGTACTGTGCAGCTGCTGCCCGAGCGCGGGCGTATCTTCGATTCTGCTGGGCGCATCGTTGCCGATAACGAACGAGTGCTCACGGTCACTATCGACCGCAACGTCATTGTTGATGCTGGCGACCGGGCGCAACTTTTCTTGCGCATCTCTGGGCCGCTGCAAACGCCATTTGCCGAACTTGAACGCCGGTATAAAAGCAAGCGCTACGACGCGTTGCAACCGTTGCCCTTGAAGGAAGGCGTGTCGGAACAAACAGCGCTCTTCCTCAAAGAACGTTCGGAAGACTACCCAGGTGTAGATATCTCGGAAGATTGGAAACGCGAGTACCCGTATGCGCCTGTAGCTAGCCATGTAGTGGGTTTCCTTGGCGCAATTTTGGAGCGCCAGCTGCCGTATTACTTGGCATTGAAATATTCGCCAAATGAACGTGTAGGTCAATACGGGGTAGAACAAACCTACGAATCGGTGCTTCGCGGCAAACCTGGGTACATGCGCTATGAAGTAAATGCCCGCGGACAAATTTTGCGACAGATGGAACGCGTAGAACCGGTTCCGGGGAACGACATCCAGCTCACTGTCGACTTGAAGTATCAGCAATACGCCGAACAAGCATTGGAAACGGAATTGAAATTGCGCCGTCGAGTTGATGCCGGCACAGTGAAATTGCCTGACGGAACACAAGACCCGGCATTTGCTCCAGAAAATCTGTACAAGGCGCCTGCTGGTTCAACAGTTCTATTGAACAATGTCACTGGTGAAGTCATCGCAATGGCGAGTTATCCGAACTTCGATAACCGGTGGTTTGGCTCCGGCATTAGTTCTGAGAAGTTTCAACAACTTTTTCCACAAACCAAAGACCCCGACATGGCGATCATGGTGAACAGGGCCGTGAGCGGTCGCTACAACTTGGGCTCTACCTTCAAACCATTCACTGCATTTGCGGCATTGAATACCGGGCAATTGGTAGGCGGAGCAGACTTCGTTTATAAAGATCAAGGAACCTACAAACTTGAATCGATTCCTAATGGTCGTTGCAATGAAGGTGTGAAGTGTGTTTTCAAAAACGCGTTCTGTGCAAGTACCAACTCGCCATGTACTTATGGCCCGGTGAATGTTGAAGATGCATTAGCGGTTTCTAGTGACGCGTTCTTTTATAAAATTGGTGAGCAGATACTTACGCAACGCGGATACAAGCCCATTTTGGAAGAGCAAGTGCGCCTCTTTGGTTTCGGTTCTCCAACCGGAATTGATCTTCCCTATGAATTCGGTGGTGCACTGCCGAGCAAGGCACTGAAAAAGCAGTTGGCCGAAGATGGGGCAATTAGTAAGGAAGAAGGTCGTGCCTACTATGTGGGCGACAACGTGCAGTTTGCTATTGGTCAGGGCCTATTGTCGGCAACGCCCATACAAGTTGCCGTTGCGTATTCGGCCATCGCAAATGGTGGTTCTGTTGTGACTCCGCACGTCGTGAAAGCAATTCTTGTTCCGGGAACGCCAGATGGTGACTCTGGGTTCATTGACGTGGCGCAAATGGTGATCGAGAAAGACTTCTCACAGGGTCGAGTACAACGAGAAATCGATATGAAAAAGGAAGATCGTGATGCCATTGTTGCCGGTCTCACAAGAGTGATTGACGGTAAGGGCGTGAATTGGGGTTTTTATCACAAGGCCACAGGAGAACTTCTTTTTAAAAACTACGCGCGCAAGGCATTGCCCATAGCGGGCAAAACAGGAACCGCGCAAGGTTTTGGTAACTATCCGTGGAACGACTCCTCTGCATTTGCCGCATTTAGTCTCGACCCTCAGCAGCCTTATACCGCTGTGGCGTATTTAGAAAAATCTGGTTATGGGTCGCAGGCGGCGGCACCGGTGGTGAAGTGTTTGTTCTCTGCGTTAGCGGGTCAAACAAAGCCGAGTGCTGTGGTGCCCAGTGACCCCATTGATCTCAATGCCACTGCCGTTTCACCCATTCAGTTTCTTGCAAGCCCGTTATGCCTGAGTGGTTTTGGTGGAAGCGTGCGCGATTAATGGGCATCTTCGACAATGTGCGTCTGGGTGGTTCTACGTCATTAAGTGGGCGCAGTACTTCAACAATGGGAAACTTGCGCCGCAGTATGGCCGACCCGAGTCGCAACGTCGACTGGATACTGATGTTTGCCACCGTTGGCTTATCGGTGATTGGGGCTATTGCGGTGTATTCATGCACGCGGCCACGACTCCTTGCCCAAGGTCTTGACCCATATTATTTTTTGCAACGACAAATTATTTATCTCATCGCGGCTGCTGTTGCGATGGTGGTTCTCATGGCAACCGACTACGAGTGGTTGCGCGGACGTAGTGAATTTCTCTTCGGTGCGTCGCTCGTCGCACTCATTTTGGTTCTCGTGGCAGGCACGGTCCGCGGTGGCGCTCGCTTGTCGTTCGACTTTGGGTTCGCGTCGTTTCAGCCCGCAGAATTCACCAAGTTCACTTTGCTGTTGTTGCTTGCGGGGTATCTCTCTGAGGAAGAAGTGGCGGAAGTGAACTACCAGAGGTTCATTTCCACCTTGCTCATTTTGGGTACCGCAGTGGGGCTCATTTTGTTGCAGCCCGACCTTGGCTCGGCTTCAGTGCTCATTGCCTGTGCAATGGGTCTCTTACTCATCGCTGGTGCCAAATGGAAGTACATCGCGTCAATCACGTTGCTTGCCACAGTGTCGGCATTTGCCGTTGTCGTCAGTGGGGTGGTGAAGACGTATCAAATTAAGCGCATCGAGGCCTTTTTGAACCAGAACTCCACTGAAGAGAAGTTGAAAGCAGTGGTGTTGCAAGTGCGGTTCGCCAAAAGGGCGGTTTCGACCGGAGGATTCACGGGGAAGGGCTTCTTGAAAGGGCCCCTCACCAACGGCGGTTTCATCCCCGTGCAATCCACCGACTTCATCTTTTCCGCCATCGGTGAGCAATTCGGGATGATTGGCGCAGGGCTCACCATCACGCTCGTCGCACTCCTCATCTGGAGGATCTGGCGTATCGGACGACTGGCTCGTACGCGTTTGGGGCAATTCATTGCCATCGGCGCATTCACCATGATCTTGTGGCAAAGTTTTCAAAATATTGCGATGACCATCGGAATTATGCCCGTTTCGGGGCTTCCGTTGCCGTTTGTGTCCTATGGAGGGTCGCATTTAGTGGCTTTTGCCATGATTATTGGCCTTGTCCAAAGTGTTCACATGCGACGGCTGCGATAGCAGGTAGTCTCGTAACCGTGCGGTAATAGCCGCTCGCTGCGACCCTTTTGTCCGAGCTTTGTTCGACACTGTTGGGGCGCGCGCGATACACAGAATCGAGACATCATGAATGAATTTTCGCAAGGGGAGCCTTCTCCCTCTTCGCCCTCATCAGGGGACACTGAAGGCGGTACGAGTGCCGCGCAGCGTCGCCGGCGCGGTTCACGGGGCGGCCGTAATCGCAGTCGCAGTGCCTCGGGAGCTGCGAATCCCAACAGTCAACACAGCGATGCTGCGCCAGACGCAGGAAGTGTCGACCCACAGCGTCGTCCTCAAATAGGTGACACCCGCCCCGCTCCGCGGCCTGCATCTCCCGCTACGGGTGGCCAAGCCGCAGGTGAAACGAAAAAGACCGACGGCAAGTCGAGCAACAACAAGCGCCGTCGCGGTGGTCGTGGACGCTCAGGAGGCTCTGGGGCAAATCGTGCGCGCGAAGGTGCAGTGCTCGATGCCGACATCGTGGAACGTCGTCGTGGTCGCGAGCGCAATGGTCGACCCGTTGGTCGCTACCTCATGTGCGTTCAAGTTCGTGACGGGTTCACCCAAGTAGCAGTGCTCGAGGGACGAAAACTCATTGAGCATTACGTCAGCCGTCCGGCCGACGACGCCAACCAGATCTACGGCAATATCTACATTGGTCGCGTACAAAACGTCCTTCCAGGTATGGAAGCTGCTTTCGTCGACATTTCCACACCCAAAAATGCAGTGTTGTATCGCGGAGATGTTCAGTACGACACCGAAGACATCGTTGAAAAGCCTGAAGATAAGCGCATCGAGGAAATTCTCAAAGCGCGCCAACTTATTTTGTGCCAAGTAACAAAAAACCCGATTTCGGCAAAAGGTGCGCGACTTACTCAGGAAGTGTCGCTTCCCGGCCGTTTTGTGGTGCTCATCCCTCATTCCAAGACATATGGCATCTCGAAGCGCTTGCCCGACGATGAACGTAAGCGTTTGCGCTCGGTGCTCGATCGTGTGAAGCCAGCCGAACACGGTCTCATTGTTCGTACAGCAGCCGAACACGCAACTGAGCAAGAACTTCGTGCCGACATGGCGCGCTTGCTGGAAGAGTGGGAGCGCATCGACGCTGCTGCGAAAAAAGCAACCGGGCCAACCTTGCTTTACCGTGAGCCAAGTGTTGCAGTGCGAGTGATTCGCGAAGAATTCAATGCGGAATATCGCGGTGTCATCATCGACGACCAGCAATTGTTTGAAGACGTGAAGGGTTATGTTGGCGCATTCAACCCAGAGCTTGCAGACCGTGTAGAGCTATATGGTTCAACGTCAACAAGCGGGGGAGTCGACACCGCTGAAGGCGAAGAATCAGAAGTTCCCACGTTGCCGATCTTCGAGAACTATCACGTGCACGAACAGTTGCATAAGGCGCTCGACCGAAAAGTGTGGCTGCCCTCCGGAGGCTCGCTCATCATCGAGCACACTGAAGCCCTCACGGTCATCGACGTCAACACCGGCAAGAACGTGGGTACTTCGAACCTCGAGGAAACCGTGTTCCATAACAACCTCGAAGCCGCCGAAGAAATTGCCTTGCAGCTCCGTTTGCGCGACATTGGTGGCATCATTGTCATCGACTTCATCGACATGGAAATTAAGGAAAACCGTCGCAAGGTGGTCGATTCATTCCGCTCCGCCTTGTCGCGCGACAAAACACGGACTCAAGTACTCGACGTATCAGATCTCGGTCTGGTGGAAATGACACGGAAGCGTATTGGCGAGGGTCTCCTCACCAGTTTTGCCACACCGTGTCCCGATTGCGATGCGCGCGGCATCGTGGTCGACTATGGCCTCATCGGCTAAATCTCTTGCACTATCGCCATTTCAACCCCGCTGGGGGTTGGTTTGGCGAGTTCACCACTTATATGATGGGAAATCGTTATGTACGCAGTCATCGCCTCCGGCGGAAAACAAGAAAAAGTCTCACAGGGCGAAAAAGTCCAGGTCGAGCTTCTCGGCATTGCCGATGGTGAAGAGGTGCGTTTCGCACCTGTTCTCTTCGTCGATGGCGACACCGTCCTCGCTACGCCCGACCAGTTGAAGGGCGTCAGCGTTGTTGGCCGCGTCATTGGAACCACTGGTGGTCCAAAAATTGATGGTTTCACCTACAAGCGCCGCACGAACCAGCGCCGTCGCTATGGGCACCGTCAAAAGTATTCTGTTGTTGAAATCACTTCTATCGCGAAAGGCTGACCATGTCGAAGACCAAAGGCGGCGGCTCCACACGTAACGGCCGCGACTCAAATGCTCAACGCCTCGGAGTAAAAGTATTCGACGGCACAGCTATTCACGCCGGAACCATTTTGGTCCGTCAGCGTGGTACTCGCTTTCACCCAGGCAAAAACGTAGGTATCGGCAAAGACGACACCTTGTTTGCGCTTTCTGAAGGCAGTGTAAAATTCGGCGAACGTCGCGGCCGCAAGGTTGTCGACATCGTTCCGTTCGCTTCGTAATTCTTTTTACGGCGTAATGCCGCGCGGAAGCTGACTTTCGCGCCAATTCAGCAACTGTTGTGCCTGCGTAAATGCGTATTGGTCGGTCATGCCACCGACGTACTCCACAATGATGCGCATACGGTGTTCTGTATCGTGCGCTGCCTCTGCCCCCTGTACAAGGTGCGGGAATGCCCTGTAGTGCTCGACGAGCGCCTGCAGCAACGTAATGACTGCTTGTGCTTGAGCCTGTGATTCAGGACGCAGGTACACGCGCTCGTAGTTGAACTGACGAAATGCACCAAGAGCTTCAGCGATGTCTGCATTCATTGCGATGCGCGTTGTTTGGGTGGTGGCGCCCACCATGCCATTGATAAAAGCAGCAAGTTGTTGACCACGCGTAGTGCCGCAGCGCTCTTGCACGATGGCGGGAAGTTCGTGTGGGAAAACAATGCCGGCTGCAACTGCATCTTCAAAGTCGTGGCAAACATAAGCAATGCGGTCGGCCCACGACACCACTTCGCCCTCGGGAGTAAGTGGTGCTGGGCGCGACCAAGAGTGGTTGCGAATACCGTCGAGTGTTTCGCGACACAGGTTTAACGAATTCAAAGTAACGTCGGCACCCCACAGGGCGTGGTCGTAGCCGCCAACAATGTAGGGGCTCAGCGCATCTTCACTGGCGTGGCCGCCCGGGCCATGACCGCAGTCGTGACCAATGGCAATTGCTTCGGTGAGTGCAACATTGAGCCCGAGTGCTCGAGAAATTGCCGTTGCTACCTGTGCCACTTCAAGCGCGTGGGTGAGGCGAGTGCGTTGATGGTCGTCGGGAAAGACAAACACTTGGGTTTTGCCGGCAAGGCGACGAAAAGCATTGGCGTGCAAGATGCGGTCGCGGTCGCGTTCGAAGCAGGTGCGAAAGAGATCGGGAGACTCGGGAATGGCCCGTACGCCTGCTCCAAGAGACAAGGTGGCAAGTGGGCTGTAGAGATGTGCTTCATTTTCTTCACGTTGTTCACGTGTGACAACGCTTTGTGACCCTGTGCTTGCCGTGGAAGTGCTGTGGGCAAAGCGAACGGAGGCTGGGCTGTGGGGCAATATGTGCCCTGCCATGGTGGAAGCCCAGGTACTGGCGCGGTCGGGGGAGGGGCCTTGCGTGTCATGTGCCATGAAATGAACGATACGACATGGGTGTCTCACAACTAGCCTGCAAAGAACCATGAGCGCATTTGTCGATGAGTCCCAATTAAACGTGCGCGGCGGTGACGGCGGAGCTGGCTGCGTCAGTTTTCGTCGCGAAGGCCCAGAAGCATTCGGAGGTCCAAACGGCGGAGACGGCGGCAACGGAGGCGATGTGTGGCTCATTGCCGACCGCAACGTGTCGTCGCTTCTCGCTTTTCGCGACCACCCCCACCGTCGAGCCGAAGACGGCGTTCACGGCATGGGCAAAGATCAACACGGTCGACAAGGTAAAGAACTTGTGGTGCACGTTCCCGAGGGAACCGTTATTAAAGACTTGTACACGGGCGAGCCTTTGGCAGACCTCGTCAACCACGGCGATAAGTGGTGTGTTGTTACTGGTGGCCGAGGTGGCCGCGGTAATGCCCGCTTTCTCATCAACCGACGCCGTGCACCAAAAATTGCCGAGCAAGGTGAAATGGGTGAAGAGCGTTGGTTGAAACTTGAACTCAAACTCATGGCCGACGTTGCATTGGTGGGTTTCCCTAATGCCGGCAAGAGCACATTCATTAGTGCGGTATCTGCGGCGAAACCAAAAATCGCAAACTATCCCTTTACTACTCTTGAACCACACCTAGGTGTTGTACGTATCGATAGCAGTACAGAATTTGTGCTTGCCGATATTCCCGGCATCATCGAAGGAGCGAGCGAAGGTCGCGGACTCGGGCATCAGTTTTTGCGACACATTGAACGAGCACGTGTTTTGTGTGTGCTCATCGATCTAGCTGCAGTTGACGGTTTGCCGCCAGCAGAACAAGAGGAAATTCTGTTGCGTGAACTTGGTGCGTATGAACCAGAACTCCTCACGCGTCCTCGTCTCATTGTGGGAAATAAAATTGACATCGCAGAGCCTTCCATCGTTGCGGGCTGGGAGGGTCTCACCATGTCGGGTGTGACCCAACAAGGCGTGCGCAATGTGGTGGGTAAATTGGCTCAACTCGTGTCTGAAGCGCGAAACCAGGAACCAGTGCGTGAAGCGAAGGTTATTTTGCGACCAGAACCCAAAGGAACTCATATTGAGCGCCTCGGTGAAGGAGAATTCCGTATTCATGGTCGCAATGCTGAACGGTCGGTGGCAATTAACGATGTCTCTACACCAGAAGCTTTGAACTACATCGATGAGCGACTCAAGAAAATGGGAGCATTGCGACTGCTTGCCCGGGCAGGAGCACAAGAGGGTGACATTGTGTGGATTGGCTCATTCTCATTTGAATACTCGCCAGATTTATAAGATACATACTCAAGTAAAAGCGAAACTGTTATGACTCAAAATAGTGCTCACAAATTATGCGCCGTCATCAAGGTCGGTACGAGCTCTATTACCCATGCCGACGGAACAATTAACGACAACATGGTTGTCGCGTTGTGTCGACAGATCGTTGAACTGAAAAACGCCGGGGTAGAGGTTCTGCTCGTCACCTCGGGCGCGGTGGCCGCTGGTGTTGCTGCAATGGGTTTGTCTGAACGCCCCAGTGACGTATCTACGTTGCAAGCACTCGCAGCAATTGGTCAAAGCCGGTTGATGCAGCGCTATAACGATGAATTTGCCTTGCATGGTGCCATCGGCGCACAGGTGCTTCTTGTTCCTCACGACTTTGCCGACCGTCAGCAATATCTGCATGCTCGACAAACAATGTTGCGGTTGCTCGAACTTGGTGTAGTGCCAATTGTGAATGAAAACGATGCCATCGCAAATGATGAAATACGTTTTGGTGACAACGACCGAATTGCTGCGTTGGTAGCGCACAGCGTGAGCGCCGATGTTCTTGTGCTCCTCACCGATCAAGACGGGCTCTTCACTTCCGACCCTCGCTATAACGACGACGCTCAACTTATTGCTGAAGTGCAGTCGAGCAGCGATTTGCTCTCTATTTCAGCGGGCAGTGCCGGCACAGCGCGTGGTAGTGGCGGTATGGCGTCGAAGCTGTCTGCAGCTCGCATTGCGTCGTGGTCGGGAATCCGAACCGTTATTGCACGTGCAACGAAAGAAAATGTTGTGGTCGATGCTGTGCAGTCGCGTTCTGGTGTGGGCACCACCTTTGTGGGTCGCGATCGCCAACTTTCTGCACGCAAACTCTGGATTGCCTTTGCGGCCGAGACAACGGGTTCTGTTGTTATTGATAAAGGAGCAACGCAGGCTCTCTTAAACCGCGGCACATCACTACTAGCTGTTGGGGTTGTGTCCTTTACGGGGCAATTCGAACACGGTGAAGTTGTGGAAGTGCTGAGTGAAAAAGGTGAACTCGTGGCACGCGGTGCAAGTGCTATTAGTTCTCTCGAGTTGTCATCTGCCAAAGGAAAAGGTGCAGATCATTCTCCGCTTGTTGTGCACCGCGACGAGCTAGTGCTCCTCATGGGTGACTTCTGAATTGAGTTTCTGAAACCTATTCACAAGTTGCCGCACTTCAGGAACATGGAAAACGAAGAGTAGTGCGGCATAGACGCCGAGTCCGATTGCGCCACATAAAACAGTGCGAATGAGCGCAAGTAGCCCCGATGTTGCGCCAAGAGCACGCCCAAGTATCCATGCAGCTTCTGCGGCAACGATGGCGCTGATGAGCATCGGGAGAAGTGACTTCAGCATTGCTTGCATCTCAAACTCGGGAACTTTTGCTTCGAGTACTGCAAGTGCAATGACCGCGCTCACGAGATATGCGAGCGCGAAAGCCAACCCCAAGCCAAGGATGCCAAAGTGACGCACCAAAATGAGGGCGAATGCAATATTGAGAATGTTCTCAAAGCAATTGATGACAAAAGGAGTGCGGGTGTCGTTGTGCGCATAAAAACCTCTCAGCACAAAGAGGTACACCGAGAACCCGACCAAACCTATGGAGAACCCCATGAGCGCGCGAGAGGTGTTGAGTGCAGCATCGGCTGTGAAGTTGCCGTGTTGCAGTAGGGCGCCAATGGTGGGGCGTGCCGTGACAAGAACAAGGAAACTGAAGGGCAATGTAAGAAGTGCAATGAGGCGAATGCCAAGAGACATGCGCTCTACGAATCTTTCCTTATTGCGCTCGGTGACCGCACGAGTTAATTCGGGAGCAAAGGTGGTGGCTAACGAAACGGCAAGAAGACCGTGTGGCAACTGAAAGAAAATATACGCCTTGGTGTAGGCATCGGGCCCGCCGCTTCCCGGGCGAGCAAGGTTGCGAATAAAGATGAGTGAAATTTGATTAGCGACAACATAGCCAAATGTCCACGTGGAGAGACGTGCGAGTTTCTTGACTGCAGGATGTGAAAACTGAGGTCGAAAATGGAAACCAATGTTTTCGCGGCGAAATGAGACCACGAGAAGTGCAGCCATGACAGCTATACCGCCTGTTGCGCCGAGGCCTAAGAGCCAGCGCAGTGCAGAGCTGTCATTCACAGAAGAAAGCGTTGGTTTGCCATCGAGCACGGCGGGAATGAAAAGGAGCGAAATGATGATGATGACATTGGAAGCAACAGGTGCCCAGGCGGCAGCGAAGAATTTCCTTCGTGCGTTGAGCGCGGCAGTCATCAGTGCAGTGACGCCATAGAAGAAAATCTGCACCAGAAAAATACGTGTGAGTAGAGTGCCGATGCGTTGGTATTCGCTGGCATCGACGGTCGATGAGGTGTGCAGCGCAAAAAGATGAAAGATGGGTGAAGCTAGAGCAACCGCAATGGTGGTGGCTGCTGCAAGAACAACGAGCCCCACAGAAAAGACAGCGTCTGATGCAGTCTGAGAGTCTTCATCGCTGTGTGATTGGTCGGCAAAAATGCGTGTGAAGAGTGGCACAAGCGATGCTGAAAAGACACCGCCAATAAAGAGTTCATAGATGGAGTTCGGCGAGTTGTTGGCGCCGTCGTAAGCGTCGGCAAGGGCGGTTTGCCCAATAACAATGCCAAAGACCACGATGCGAATGAGACCTGTGAGGCGCGAGAGTGCCGTACCCGATGCAACGGCAATGTTGGAGCGCACAAGGCCAGCTCGAGGGGAGGTGTTTTGGCGGTCCATTCGTAGTGAGAGCGTACCGAACAGTAAGGTTGAGACATGGGGAATCGCTTTGAATCAGTGCAGGCTGTCCGTGATGGGCTCAAAGATGTCAATTATTTGGCAGATGACGGCATTGCCAGTGTGGCCTTTTTGGCCGATCGCTTAGGTAAGCCAGTTCTTGTCGAGGGGCCAGCCGGTACCGGTAAAACCCAACTGGCAAAGAGCATCGCCGAACTCACCGGAGCGCGACTCATCCGTTTGCAGTGTTATGAGGGGCTCGACGAGTCGAAGGCGCTCTACGAATGGAACTACAAAAAGCAGTTGTTGCGCATTCAAGCCGACAAGAACTCCGACTCCTGGAGCGACGTCCAAGACGACATTTTCAGCGAGGAATTCTTGCTCACGCGTCCATTGCTCGAAGCCATTCGCGCAGATGACCCAGTAGTGCTGCTCATCGACGAAGTCGACCGTGTGGAAATGGAAACTGAAGCATTGCTGCTCGAAATCTTGAGCGAGTATCAAGTGTCTATTCCCGAACTTGGCACTATTACTGCTAAGCAAATTCCGTTGGTGTTCCTCACGTCCAACAACACACGCGAACTTTCAGAGGCTCTGAAGCGCCGTTGCTTGTACCTACATGTCGACTACCCAGACCTCGAGCGCGAAAAACTCATTGTGCTCACCAAGGTAGAAGGCATTACAGAGCATCTCGCCGACCAAGTGGCACGTATTGTTCGCAACATTCGTCAGCTCGACTTGAAGAAGTCACCATCGGTGAGTGAAACACTCGACTGGGCTCGCACCTTGATGCTCTTGGGCATTGAGCACATCGACGCTGAACAGGCAAAAGAGACCTTGCATATTTTGCTCAAGTACCAAACCGACATCGCCAAAGCGGTGAAGGAATTGTCTTCAGACAAATAGGAATCACAGCACATGCTCGATTTGATGGCAGGTTTCGTTGCAGAACTGCGTAGTGCAGGTCTGCCCGTCAGCCTGACCGAAAACCTCGATGCGATGGAGGCCATTCGCCAAATTCCTATTGAAGACCGTGATGCGTTTAAGTACGCACTCGGTGCGACTTTGGTGAAGAACTCCGCGCACTGGAAAGCATTCGAAACTGTTTTCGAAGTCTATTTCTCTTTGCGTGGTCCTGAATACTCCATCAAAGACGAAGACTCTCCCGATGAGTTTTGGCGCGAGATGCAAGATCAAATGCGTCAAGGCGAGGGTAAGGGTGGCGGCGGCGCCATGGACTCTCTCACGCAAGAAGAGATGATGAATCTCCTCATGCGTGCACTCATGAATGGCGACCAAGCCATGATGCGTGCAATGGCGCGCCAGGCCGTACAGCGTTTTGCTGGTATGGAACCCGGTCGCCCTGTGGGTGGAACCTATTATCTGTATCGCACTTTGCGAAATCTCGACTTAGAGAACATGCTCGACAAATTGCAAGATGCTCAGCGTGAAACTGCAACTGAACCACTGACCGATCTTGAAGAGCGTCTCAACAAAGATGAGATGGAAAGTCGCATCGAGAAATTTAAACAAGAAATTGAAGCAGAAATTCGCCGCAAGCTTGTTGCCGACCGTGGTGCTGAAGCAATGGCAAAAACCTTGCGCAAGCCGCTTCCCGAAGACGTTGAATTTATGCATGCCAGCCGTGACGAAATGGCAAACCTCAAAAAGGCTTTGTATCCATTAACGCGCAAAATTGCAGCACGCCTCACGCGTAAGCGCCGCAAAGGACGCAAAGGTCCACTCGACTTCCGTAACACCGTTCGCCACTCGTTGGCATACGGTGGCGTGCCAGCTGAACCCAAGTTCCGCTCGCCGCGGCCCTCAAAGCCTGAGCTCATGGTGGTTGCCGATATTTCCGGCAGCGTGGCAGCTTTTGCTCGTTTCACATTGATGCTGGTGTATGCACTGCAGGGTCAGTTCTCTAAAGTGCGGTCATTCGTGTTCATCGACGGACTCGATGAAGTAACTGAATACTTCAAATCAACTGAAGATATTGCTGAAGCCATTCAACGTGTCAATACCGAAGCCGATGTGGTGTGGGTCGATGGGCATAGCGACTATGGGCATGCTTTTGAAGTGTTCTGGGAAAAGTATGGTCGCGATGTGAACGCCAAGACCACAGTGTTATTGCTTGGCGATGCCCGCAACAACTATCACGCCGCACAGAGTTGGGTAGTAAAAGAAATCAAAAAGAGCGCCAAGAGCGTGTATTGGCTGAACCCAGAACCGCGGTCCTATTGGAATACGGGCGACTCCATCGTGGGCGAATACGGAAACCACACCGATGGCGTATATGAATGTCGCAACCTACGTCAGCTCGAGGCCTTCGTCGAGAAGTTGGTATGAGTTCAACACGTGTCATTCTCATACGACACGGTGAGTCACAGGTAGCAGTCGACAAAATCATTGGCGGCTTCCGCACCTGTAACGGGCTGTCTGAACTAGGTCGTCGTCAGGCTGCTGCGCTCGGTCAACGATTCGCATTTGAGAACGCGCAAGTGCCCGGCTCGCTCTTGCCCACTGTGTTCATTGCTAGCCATTTTGCGCGTGCTCAAGAGACCGCTCAGCTCATCGCTCACGGAATAGGAAATCCACCTCTTCTCACCGACGCCGAGTTTGGTGAGCACGACCCAGGCCCAATTTGTGACGGCATGCCATATGGCGACTTCTTGGAAAAATATGGTCATCGCAACTGGGAAACCGACCCGTATGACGAAACGTACCCAGGTGGAGAAACAGTTGCAGCCTTCCAATTGCGAGTGGGCTCTGCTTTGCGACGCGTTGTTGATGCCCATCCGGGTGAAACCATTGTTATCTCGTGTCATGCAGGTGTGATCGATACGTGCCTGCGTTATGCGCTGCGTGCTGCTCCCACGGGCGAGTTCGAAGTGCATACGGTCAACACCTCTGTAACGGAAATTGTTCATGTGCGCCCAGGCCGTTGGAAACTTGTGCGCTACAACGACACCGCGCATTTGCTGGGTATTCAATAGCAATCTGTCTTGTTGGTTTAAGATGCTCCTGATCGCGGCATGCGAAAACGTAAGGGAGCGCAATGGGTGCATTGACAGGAAAAGTTGCAGTTGTCATCGGTGGGCATTCAGGCTTCGGTGAAGCAATCGTTCAACGGTTTCATCGTGAAGGAGCACAAATTGCCATTGCAGCACGTCGCATCGATGTGGTCAATGCTGCTGCTGGCGCTGTCGGCGGCAAGGGCTACCAATGTGACATTACAAATAACGACGACGTGGTGGCTTTGATTCAGAATGTTGAGAAAGATTTTGGGCGTATTGATATTGCGGTGAACTGTGCCGGCTACGAGCAAAGTACGCCAATTGCTGAACTCACTCCAGAGAAGCTTGTGGCAATGCAGGCGGTTCAATTTACGGGTGCCATTTACTGCATGCAGCACTTTGGTAACTCAATGGCAGCTTCTGGGGGAGGCACATTTCTGTCGATCTCTTCTCAAACTGCACACAGTCCAGCCATTGGTTTGGCGGCGTATGGAAGTTCTAAAGCCGGCGTCGAATATGCAACCAAAATTGCTGCTGTTGAATATGGGCCAAAGGGAGTGCGGTTCAACTGCGTTGCAGCTGGGCTCATTGAAACACCTATGACTGCTCGTGTGTTTAAGGTCGACTACGCCATTCAAGCCCTCACAGAACTCACTCCTGTTCGACACATGGGTGCAAGTGAAGATATTGCCAAAGCCGCATATTTCTTTTGTAGCGATGAGGCACGCTTCGTCACTGGTCAAACCTTGTGTGTCGATGGTGGTGCGTCATTGCATGGCCTCCCGACGCCTCTTCATTATGCCGATGCGGCTCGGCGCATGGCCGAAAAACCTTCCGACAGCAAATAGGCACTATGTCTCGCATTGCCGTTGTCGGAGCGGGTCCAGCTGGTTGTGTTGTCACTCAGCGCCTCATTAACGCCGGACACTCAGTTGTGCTCTTTGAGCAGGGCGTTGGCCTTGAGGATGCACACTCGGCGCGCAGCTCAATGCACTTCTCCGACGCGTTGAGAGAAGAGCAACTCCTCGACACGTCGAGTTTTGTGACCGACGCGGGGCCACACGCATTGCCATACTTGCGGGGTCAAGGTGTTGGTGGAACTTCGGCAGTAAATGCAATGGTGCAAACCTGGGGTTGCCCCGACGACTACAACCAGTGGGAGCGCATCTATGGCTGCACGGGTTGGGGGTGGAGTGCAGTGCGTCAGGAGTTTCAGAGTCTGCATATGGGCTCCTCGCGACCGCTGCACTTAGGGCAGTTCTCTCAAGACGTGGTGAGTTCTGTGCAGCGTATGGGGGCTGGCGAAGTGCAACACGGTACTGCGTGTGCAGACGGTGCAGGTTCTGTGGCGCTTTCAATGGTTGACGGCAAACGACTCGATGCTTTCTCTGCGTACGTCCTTCCGCTCATGCGTCATGCAAATACTGCTGAACTTCTTGAACTGCGCACACAGAGCAAAGTTGAAGCGGTCGTGTTGGAAGGGGGAGTTGCTCGAGGTGTCGTCTTGGCCGACGGTACCGAAGAACAATTCGACGCCGTTGTGATGTGCGCAGGGGCAATTTGGACTCCACTTCTTCTTTTGCGTAGCGGCCTCTATGGCCCCGCAATTGGTCGGAACCTCCAAGATCATCCGTCGTTATCGATCATTGTGCAAATGGCACAAAACGTAGAAGAAATTGCGCCTGAAGTGACATCGCTGGTTGTTGCCTCATCGGCAATGGGGGAAAGCAACATCCATCTTTTGCCAGTGAATGCTGCAAGTAGTGGCAACGGGATGCAATTTGCTCAACTCGCAGCTGCCGTCACAAAGGTCTCTTCACGTGGTCTGGTGAAAGAGGTGAATCAAAAAGCCGAAATTTCTTTATGTTCGCTTTCCACAACTGACGATGCAGAGGCAATGCGAGCAGCTCTCATTTTAGCCTCAGATGTTTTGTCGGCTGTTAAAGAAAATGGCTCGGTCGTGGAATGTTATGTAGACAATGAAGGAACACGTCTGCATGAACTCATCGCTCATGACGAAGCGAGCATGATGAAATTCGTAAGACGACAACTGGGTGCGTATTCGCACGTGGCGGGAACTTGCGCAATGGGCGATAAAGAAAGCGATCGCGCTGCAGTGAATGCCGGCGGAGCAGTATTTAACACCAAGCAACTGTGGGTTGCCGATGCGTCAATTTTCCCCGATATTCCTCGTGGAGCAACGCAATTGCCTACCATGATGGCGGCGAGTCGCATTGCGCGTGGAATTGCTCAACAACTTGCCTAATTTCTGAAAGGCTTCACCTGTGTCACTCATCAGTATCTTTCGTAAATCAAGGCATCGCGAATGGCGTAAGCCTGGCCATGAAACCCATGAAATTTTGTTGTCGGCAAATGACCCAAATGCTGAAGAATTTGCGCGAGCACTGCGGGGAGTCAACGTCGATGTTTGTGTTCTCGCCAATATCAACAAATGGTTAGAAGAAACCGTTGCTGTGCGGGCAATTGCTCACGATGGCAAAATGTATCAAGCACGTATTGCAATTATTCGCGGTGCACCTTCAGGTGAGCTCGCACTCCAGGTAGCCGGAGTTTTGTCTATTGCTTTTGCAAGTAATTTCACTCAGCGGCAACTGAAGCTGGCTGTGAAGCACGCAATGCCCGCTTCACCAAAATAACCCAGGCCGCTACGGCGCAGAGGCTAAACAAGATCCACTGAATTGCATACGACATGTGTGGACCATTGTCGGTTTTGGGGCTGCTTACCCGTGCCGGAAGCGATGATGTAATTTGTGGTGAATCGAGCAAGTCGATATAAAACGGCAAAACAGTTTGTTGTGCGTTCAATTGCGTTTGCCCACTCAGCCTTTCCACATCGAGATGCTGTGCTTCGGTCAGTATTCCCGTTGCGGGGTCACTCAATGCTCCCACGCGTCGCTCTTGAGAAATACGAATACGGCCGAGCACTTCCACTTCACCGCTCGGCGCTTTTGGCATGGGTGTAGCTAATGGAACAAAACCACGATCAACAATGACCACATACTGTTTCCCGTCGATGGTGAAATCTAGAGGGGTAGCAGCGTCTACGCCCGCCGTGCCATCTTGGCTGCGATTCAAAATAGTGACCTCGGCGCTCGGGCGAAAGGTGCCTCGCACTACCACGCGACGCCATTGAATGTCATTGAGGTCTGCAGGGAGGTTGAGCGCAAGATTCTTGATGGGTGTAATTGCCTGAGTGGTGTTGGCCAGAAGGCCAGCATTAAATGTTTTGCGTTCGTCGAGTCGTCGAAACTGCCACATCGAGAGCGACATCATGACAACTACAAGACATATGACGAGAAGATGCGTGAGTAGCCATTTCGGGCGAAGAAAGGTGCGCAATGTTGTGTGACTCTCCACTGATCTTCACGCTAGTTTGTATGCGTGCATGATGCCTCATCATCTGACAAAAACACTCACACGGGTGATTTGCCAAACTTTCATATTCCCCACATGGAGAAAATTGAATGGATGGTGGAAACCTTCGGATGGGCTACCGAATCTGTTGACCCCGGTGTGGCCAAGGCAGCAAATGGATCTCCTTTTCCTACGTATTCCTACACGCTGAATTTCACGGAAGCCACAACTTTCCCCAACGTCGTGGTGTGTGGGCTCACGCCCGTTGCTTGCAAAGGGTTGTTCGATCTTGTTGTCGATGTTGTGGCCGCAGGAAACAGCATCGAAATCGGAACTGAATTGCTGGGGTTATTCGATGGGGAACAGCGTGCACGATTTATTTCGGTCGACATGAACGAGTGGGGCCATCTCTTTGCCACCGCTACTTCGTGGTACAAGGCGAAACCTTTTTCTATGGTGCAGTTGCTATGGCCCGACCGCAATGGATTTCTGCCAGGTGAAGTGGGCTTCGATCAGCGCCTCACGTTTACTCAGCCGCTTTTGGGGTAGACACGCATTTCGTTGAAAAACTTTACGACGTCGTCTTCGTTCCGCGCACCCATCGCTACAAGGTCGAGCATGTTGTACAGCACTTCATGCGAGGAATGTGAATAGCCAGAGGTAATGCGTAGGGCCTTGCCGAGTGCCTCGCGGGGGTCTGCGTCGTAACGCAGCAAGAGTTCTTCCGCCTCGCTCTTGCGTAAATGCCGAGCCTTCTCAAGTGCTTTCCATTTGCGCACAATGTAGGGCGAGAAATACCCGTTGTAGCGCTGTTGTAGTTCCGGCAACTTCCAATCAAGTGATGTGATGCTGTGGCGGCAGTGTGCGGTGGCACAAATACATGTGAATTCGTCGTAGTCGGACGCGTCAGACATCGCATAATCAAAAGTGATTTCTTCACCTGTAGCAATTTCGCGCATGGCAACGAGTTGAGTGGCATTGCCCATGCCGCAGTTGGGGTCGCATGAATGATTCACGGCATCGCCGAGCTGGCGTTCTTCTGGGCCGAGCAAAAAGCTGTCGAGCTCTATTTGTAGCGAACGCATACGCCGTTCAGCGGGGTGCGTGTCAAAGATGCCACGGTTCATTTGGGCACCGCCAAAGGTCACCACAATGGTGCCGGCGGTGATGGGCGCTATGGCAAAGGTGCCGAAGTTCGTGCCAGGGGTGGCGCGTGTTTCTGCAAGCGGTGTGAGGTAGTTCGAGTAACCAGCAGCGTTTGTCATAAAGATCCTCGCCAATGTTGGCATGTCACGGTAACCTATATTCAAACATCACGAGTGACCATTGGGGTCCGGCAACCGGGGTAGGTCCACGGTGCCAACTCGCTTCTCTGAAGCGGGGATGTGGTTGTAGGTACATCAGTACCTATGGCAACGACCCTTTCTCGTGTTGTTGCGTTTTTTGTTATACGTGAACACCGATGCAGAAAGGAGAACCATGCGACCCGGAGACAACTACTACACCGCTGCGCGCGACTACCCAGCAACCGGCGCATGGAATTCCTCTCAGCATCCAGGTAACCGTCAGTTCTATACCTTGCCTGCCGATCGCAAAGTGCAACTCGATGTAGGTGCAACGCTCAGCGAAGTCACCATTGCCTATGAAACGTGGGGCACGCTCAATAGCGATGCCAGCAACGCTGTATTGCTGTGTCATGCATGGACTGGCGATAGCCATGCCGCAGGCCGTGCAACCGATGGTCAGCCCGCTCCGGGTTGGTGGGAGTCACTCATTGGCCCAGGTTTAGCGATCGACACCAATGTGTGGTTCGTGGTGTGCACCAATGTTTTGGGTGGGTGCCAAGGAAGCACTGGCCCAGCATCGCCGCATCCCGAAGATGGTTTGCCCTATGGCTCACGTTTTCCCGTTGTCACCATTCGCGACATGGTCCGCGCGCAAGCACGCTTGGCCGATCACTTAAATGTCCGTGTGTGGCAAAGCGTCATCGGTGGCTCAATGGGCGGTATGCAAGTTCTCGAATGGGGAATCATGTTCCCCGATCGCGTTCGCTCGCTTGTTCCTATTGCAACATGTGCGCAAGCAACGGCACAACAAATCGCGTGGGGAGCCATTGGTCGTCGTGCTATTCGCCTCGACCCGCTGTGGAGCAATGGCGACTACTACAACGCTGCACCAGGTGAAGGACCTTGGGAAGGCTTAGCCATTGCGCGCATGGTTGCTCAAGTGACCTTCCGTAGCGACAATATTTTCTCAGAAAAATTCGGTCGTGAACTTGCCGACGGCAATGCCGACAAGAGCGGCATCGACATGTGGGATCGTTTCGAAGTGGAGCGCTACCTCGATCACCATGGCGACAAACTCATTCGTCGTTTCGATGCAAATAGCTACCTCATCATTGGCAAGGCAATGGACCTCCACGATGTTGGTAGAGGCCGTGGCGGGGTAGAAGCGGCGATGTCACGAATTCAAGTGCCTGTGGTCTCGGTGGGTATTTGGAGCGACATCTTGTATCCGTCGTACCAGCAGCGCCAAATTCGCGACATTTTGGAATCTTCTGGTGGCACTTGCGACTACATCGAAATCGATTCGCCACATGGTCATGACGCATTTCTCATTGAGTTCGATCAGGTGAGTGCTGCTCTTCACGGCTTGTTCAGCCGTCTCCACTAGCATCGTCGTATGTTCGCAACCGTTGGCATCGTCACTGTGATTTCCGCAGTGCTCATTTTGGGCGGTATCGGTCTCTTCGGGCTCACCATTTGGTTTTGGCGCACTTCGCGACCAGAGCCTGAAGCTCTTGCTCCTTTGGAAATCATGAGCGAACGGGCATACCTGAAAAGCAAAGGTGTCGATCGTGCATTCCTGCTCAACATGGTGCGCCCCACAAGTACTTCAGAAGACCTGCCTGTTGCCTTGCAGCATGAACCTGTCGATGTTGCTCCCGACATTCGGGTGAAAAAGGAAAAGAAGCCGCGGCTTATTGAGCGCGAAGATGACTCATCGGTGGAAACTCCTTCGCCTATGACAACGGTAGATCCACTTCTCTAGCGCCAAACGCTGTAATTTTGAGACATGGCAGCATTTGACCCCAATGAAATGATCGCACGCTTTAAAGAGCGAGCAGCATCGGTGAAACGTCGCCCCCTGCCGCCAGTAGCTGGCGAAGAGCGTCAAGCTTTTCTTACACAAGCGCAAACCGACTTCCAAGATTTTGCAATTATCGGTGATGCGGACGTGTCTATTGAAGACGGCGTACTTGTATTGCGCGTGAATCTTGCAGGCGACAGTAAGAAATAGTGCCACGCCATAAAGAAACCCATCACGAAACTGATGGTCCGCAACACGAACTTGCGCTGCTTGCATGCATAGCCGCTGTCATTGCTTGGAGCGTCGGGCCTCTATTCGTTCGCGGTATTACAGCACCTTCAATCGCCTTCACGCCCATCCGTCTTGTGCTGTCGGTTCCGGTGATGACCCTCTCGGCTTATATGTCGGGTGGCCGCCTCACTATGGCCATGGTGAAAAAGTGTTTTATTCCCGGTGTTCTTTTCGCGGCATCGATGTTGAGCGGTTTCATGTCGTTCCAGCACACCTCTATTGCAAATGCCACACTGATATCGGCATTG
This sequence comes from Actinomycetota bacterium, assembly GCA_009711295.1. Classification (GTDB taxonomy): domain Bacteria; phylum Actinomycetota; class Acidimicrobiia; order Acidimicrobiales; family Ilumatobacteraceae; genus F1-20-MAGs119. The sequence goes on from WLST01000024.1 coordinate 21,047, forward strand.
CAGCCTGTTCTCATGTTGCTCGTTGCTCCACGTCTTTTCGGCGAACGTCCCACTGTGTTGCGCATTTGCATGTGTGTTGTAGCGCTAGGTGGCGTGAGCATGGTGGTCTTTGCTGCACAGGCAAACAGCGAGGCAGGCCTAAGTGGTGACCTCTATGCCCTCATCAACTTGGTGGTGTGGAGTAGTTACTTCGTCGTTGCTAAAAAGGCACGAGACGACGGGACGCATGCCGGGTCTTTCTTAGCGGCGGTCTTCCTAGTTGCCACACTGGTCCTTGTTCCCGTCGCCATCATTGTTGGGGCCGACTTTTCGCTCGTGAACGGTAATGACTGGTGGCTTATCGCGGCCCAGGTCATTGTCCCCGGGCTCATTGGGCACACTCTCATCACGTGGGCAACGCGTTATCTCGACATCACCTTGGTGTCGCTCATTAACTTGTTGAGCCCTGCCATCTCTATGGCTGGTGCTTGGATCATTTACAGCCAATCCATGCAGACGTTGCAGGTGGTGGGCGCCGTCGTAATGCTCATTGCAGTGGGGGTTGTGGTGCGTACGCGCAACTCAAATGTCCAACCCGTTGCAGAAGCCATTACTGCGGAATGATGGGGCATGACACAACAACGATTTCTCAACAGGGTTGCCCTCGTCACCGGCGGCGCAAGTGGAATGGGTCGCCAAATTGCTTTGTCCTTTGCATCTGAAGGCGCCAAAGTGGTGGTGGGTGATATTCAAGAAGAGATGGGTGCAGAAACAGTTGCGCTCATTACAGCCGCTGGCGGTCAAGCCATCTTTAAGAAAACTGATGTTTCGCAAACGGCCGACGTTGACGCATTAGTTGCGCTCGCTGTCTCGCATTTTGGTGGTTTGAATCATGCTGTGAATGCAGCAGCTATCGAAGGTGAAGCTCCAGAGCTCGCGCTTCTTGAGGAAGAAGTATTCGACCGCATCATTGCGGTGAACTTGCGTTCCGTATTTCTCTCCATGCGCGCAGAAGTTCGTGCGTTTCTTGCCGCAAAAACTGGCGGCACCATTGTGAACATTGCATCCACCAACTCATATCGCCCACAGCCAGGTCAAAGCGCATACACATCATCGAAATTCGCTGTTGCGGGTATCACCAAAGCCGCAGCTATTGAATATGCAGGTCGCGGTATTCGTATCAATGCCGTTGCGCCCGGAAGCATCGACACACCCATGTTGCGCAACGCCATGGCTCGCCGCAAGCGCGGAGACGAAGCCGACACCATTGCTCGCCTCAGCCTCATTGGGCGCTTTGGCACCGTGGAGGAAATTGCTCATGCCACGCTGTGGCTGAGCAGTGACGAAGCCACATACACCATGGGCCACGTGATGGCTGTTGACGGGGGATATCTCTCGCGTTAAGGGGTATTCAATGAAATAGGGCCACGCCGTCGGTTTTGGGGGCGGGGCTGATAACATTTCCCTCGCTACGCGGATGTGGCTCAGTGGTAGAGCATCACCTTGCCAAGGTGAGGGTCGCGAGTTCGAATCTCGTCATCCGCTCCAATAGAGGAGCACATAGCTTCTTTCGGTTCTTTTCACCGGAAATCAGGCCCCTTCGGGGGTCTTTTTTCTTTATTTGGGTCAAAAACTACCCCTTGATCTTTTTTAGTGATGTTCTTAATCTCTTTTTCAGATGGCGATCAATTCGCTGCCAAGGGCTTCATTGCCTCACCGCCTCAGTAGGCCGTTCTCTTGCGCCCTGCTCATCGCAGCCTGCGGGGTATGGATTGTCGAGTCGTCACACGTCAAACCAGCCTCTGCGGTGTCTGCGCCCCTAGCGAGTGTGAGTTCGGTCAGCGCGGGTTTGGGTTTCACGTGTGCTGTTTCAGATGGCGGTGTGAAGTGCTGGGGCAAGAACGATGCGGGGCAATTGGGGAATGGGTCAACAACATCAAGCACGTACCCCGTGCAAGTGACTGGGTTGACCTCGGGTGTGTCGTCTGTTGCGGCGGGAAAAGATTTTGCGTGTGCAGTGATGCTCGATGCCACGGTGCGTTGCTGGGGTTTAAACGCAAGTGGTCAATTCGGTTCTGGCGACACGGTGTCGAGCACGGTTCCTGTTGATATCGGAATTTCCGATGTCAGTGCAATAGCGGCTGGAACAAACTCAACGTGTTTCATTGTGTCTGGTGCCGTGCAATGCGCGGGTGCGAATACGAATGGGCAACTTGGTGATGGAACTTTGAACGCAAATCCATCGCCCATAGACACTGGGTTAACAGGCGCTACTTCAATATCGGTTGGCGATGAATTTTCTTGTGCAGTTGTTAGCGGAGGAGCGAAATGTTGGGGTCGCAATAACAGGCGCCAGATTGGATCGAATACAGCAACAAATCCAATAAAGAGCCCCACGAACGTCTATGGATTAACAAGCGGTATCTCCTCTGTGACGACTGGAGCACAACATGGATGTGCGTCTCTTTCGTCAGGGGCAATGAAGTGCTGGGGATTCAATACAAATGGTCAAATTGGCGATGGAAGTGTTGTTCAACGCGCTACGCCTGTCTCGGTTTTTGCGAGCGGGGTGACGGCAATCAGCGCTCGCGAAAACTCGACGTGTGCTGTGGTGAGTGGTGCCGCGCAGTGTTGGGGTGCGAATACGTGGGGTCAGGTAGGTGACGGTTCAACTTCTGCTCGCAATGTTCCAACCTCAGTGACGTCGTTGACGAGTGGAGTCACGAACATTGCTAATGGATACGAACACGCATGTGCAGTGACGTCAGCAGCGCAGGTGCAGTGTTGGGGTTCTCAAAGCGATGGGGCCGTCGGCAATGCGGTGCCGATGTTTCGTGATGTGCCACGGGCAGCTACGGGCATTGCAAGTGGTGCAACGGCGCTGAGTGCTGGCAAAGAACATACATGCGCCGTGGTGAGTGGTGCTGCGCAATGCTGGGGAAATAATGCATTTGGGCAGTTAGGGAATAATTCAACTATTCCTCGCTCGAGTGCGGTGCAAGTGCAGGGTTTAACTAGCGGCGTAACTGCAATTGCTGCCGGTGAAGCGCACTCGTGTGCGGTGGTGAGTGGAGGGGCTCAATGTTGGGGTCGCAACAACTTTGGTCAACTTGGGAACAGTTTGAATATCAATTCGTCGGTGCCTGTTGAGGTGACGGGCCTGGGTTCAGGTGTTGTTGACATTTCCGTGGGGAGCAATTTTTCCTGTGCACTACTGAGTGGTGGCGGTGTGCGGTGCTGGGGTTATGGCGGTGCGGGGCAGCTCGGTGACGGGAATGGAACAAGTTCCAATTTGCCAACAACAGTAAGTGTTGGAA
>WLST01000025.1 GCA_009711295.1 Actinomycetota bacterium
GACCGCATTACTCAACTCACTACCGAATCGGTGAGCAACTTGGCGGGGCTTTCACTTGGCACAGAGGCAATCGATCAATTCAAAGCACTGGCACACTTGGTGTCATGGCGTAGCCTTTAGCAATGATCATCCATGGCCGACTCCAGTGGGCGCTTGCAATTGGTGTGCTGGCGTTTTCATTTGCAGCGGTTGTTGCTTCAATATTGGGAGGTGGTGACGGCAGTTCTGCAGCAACCACCACCACAACGAGTTCGGTTGCCAGCACAACCACCACCACGATTGCAGTTCCGCTGAAGCATGTGGTGAAAAGTGGTGAGTCGCTTTTCAGTATTGCCCAGTTGTACTCGGTTAAAATGGAAGCAATCATTGAATTAAACAAATTGGATAACCCCGACAAACTTGCATTGGGTGATGAAATCCTTTTGCCACAAGGCTCAGTCGCTCGAGTAGCACCTGTCACAAGTACTTCAGTCACCAGTGCTGCGCTAGTTACCACCAGCGCCCCATAACGCTTTACACTTTCAGTATGGCAACAACTTTTTGGCCAACACAAGAACATTGGTCGGTGCAAATTCCTCTGCAGAGCCCTCACTACCGCATGCCATCGCTCGCGCAAGACGGTGTTGTCATTCTTCAGCCCGCATCTTTCTCCGTGCCGAGTGTTGAATGGGAATCGCTTGAATATTTAGATTGGAAGAGTGGCGGCGACACAAACTTCGCACCGCTCGCTTCTGCTGACGGTGAACTTGACTGCCGAGGATTTTGGGATAAAGGCCAACCCGACAAAGGGGCTATTTTCACGAGTAATGCAGCAAAAGCACCAACATTGTGCAACTACGTCTCGGGCGTTGGTGCAAATTTTGGTCGCGTGCGCATTATTAAATTAGAACCGCAAGATCATGAAACTGCATTGCGTTCTATTCACCGCGACGACAACAATCGTATGAACCCAGAAAACGAAGGTTGGGTAGTACGCAGCTGGTTAGAACTTACCGATAGCCCCAACAGTTACATGTTGCTCATGGACAACGATGCTGACGGTTTACCCGATCGTTCGACAGAACGACGAGTGCCTTTGTCTCGAGGTGCGCGTTTTGTTGTCGACACTCAACGGTTGTGGCATGTAGTGGTGCATAATGCAAATACTCCGCGTTACGCACTCATTACTAGTTTTGAGAGCAGCCCAGATTTTGAAAACTGGATTGCGCGCGAAAGCGCTTGAACTTACGAACGTCGCCCGGCTACGAGATGTGCAATCTCGTTCATGATGCGCGCAATGTCGAAATCTTTTGGCGTATAGACCGCTGCAATTCCTTGACGCTTTAAGTTGTCGCGGTCGCCTTCGGGAATAATTCCCCCCAAAATGACGGGAATATCGAGACCTTCTTTTTTCATGAGTTCCAAAATGTCACTGACGAGTGAAAGATGTGAACCAGAAAGAATGGATAAGCCAATGACATCGGGGTCTTCGTCGCGAGCACTTGCCACAATTTGTGCAGGCGTCAGACGAATGCCGCTGTACACCACTTCCATGCCAGCATCGCGTGCCGCGACGGCAATTTGTTCAGCACCATTGGAGTGACCATCGAGGCCAGGTTTGGCAACAAGGAACTTGGGTGGGCCGCCAGGAATGGACTTCACAAATGTTGCTACGTCGGCAAGTTCGTGTGTACGACGCCCGAGCGCCGCTGCAACGCCAGTTGGGGCACGGTATTCACCGAAGATCTCGCGTAGCGCAGTGCCCCATTCGCCGGTGGTTCCACCCGCTTTGGCAAGGGCAATAGAAGAAGGAACAATGTTGTCGCCCTCGACAGCCGCACGACGCAGTTCGGCCAGAGCTTTTTCTACGTCACCGTTATTGCGTGCTGTACGCCACGCGTTGGTGTCGTTCACTGTTTCTGCTTCCACTGCGGGGTTGACGGTCAAGATGTTTCCCTCGCCACCAAGTGGTGATGGTGCACCCTCAGTGAAGGAATTCATGCCCACCACAATTTGCTCGCCAGTTTCAATGCGGCGTGTGCGGTCGGCCATGGAAGATACGAGTCGACCTTTCAAGTTCTCAATTGCTTCGAAGGCTCCGCCGAGTTCCAAAATTTCTTGCAGTTCAATCCAAGCAGCATCACGAATTTCTTCGGTGCGTTGTTCAACAACATGAGAGCCATCAAAAATGTCTGCGTACTCCAACAAGTCAGTTTCAAACGCGAGCACTTGCTGCATGCGGAGCGACCATTGCTGGTCCCATGGTCGAGGAAGGCCAAGAGCTTCGTTCCATGCAGGAAGTTGCACAGAACGGGCACGTGCCTTTTTCGACAAGGTCACTGCGAGCATTTCTAAAACTATGCGTTGCACATTGTTTTCTGGTTGAGCTTCGGTGAGGCCAAGAGAGTTCACCTGAACGCCGTAGCGAAAACGACGCGCTTTTTCATCGGTGATGTTGTACCGCTCACGACCTATGCGATCCCATAACTCGGTAAACGCACGCAGTTTGCACATTTCTTCAATGAAGCGAATACCAGCATTCACAAAAAATGAAATGGACCCAAAGACTTGAGGAAATTGTTCGTCACTTACTTGTCCGCTTGCTTTGACGGCATCAAGAATGTCAATTGCATTTGCTAACGAGATGGCAATTTCCTGTACCGGAGTAGCACCTGCTTCTTGCAAGTGGTAGCTGCACACGTTCATGGGGTTCCACTTCGGAGCGTTATGGGCGCACCATGCAACCATGTCGACAATGAGTCGCTTCGATGCATCGGGCGGGAAGATGTAGGTGCCGCGCGACAAGTATTCCTTCACGATGTCGTTTTGCGTAGTACCGCGTAATGCAGTGGATGGTGTTCCTTGCTCTTCTGCGTTAGCCACATACAACGCAAGCAGCCATGCAGCTGTTGCATTAATGGTCATTGAAGTATTCATCTGACCAGGTGGAATGTCTTTCAACAACGTGCGCATGTGCCCGAGGTGAGCAACCGGTACGCCAACTTTTCCTACTTCACCACGAGCAAGAACATGGTCGGGGTCGTAACCCGTTTGTGTGGGAAGGTCGAAGGCAATGGAAAGCCCTGTTTGACCCTTCGACAAGTTGGTGCGGTATAACTCATTTGAAGCAGCAGCGGTGGAGTGACCTGAATAGGTCCGCATTAACCAGGGCTCTTCTCGGCGGCGGGGTGCAGTTTCAGACATAGAGACAGTCTCTACGATACGGGCTATTGGCCGCTAATAGCCCCTGATAATTGGCTCAAATACTCTTCTCGCGATACCTCGACGACCCCAAGCGAGGCCAAATGTGGGGTACTCCATTGCACGTCGAGCAACGACATATTGAGGTTGCGCATGTGCTCCACCAAATGCATGAGTGCAACTTTGCTGGCATCGCGTTGTAAATGAAACATCGATTCGCCAGCAAATAAGCCGCCAACGCGAACGCCGTATAGCCCACCCACCAGGTGCCCATCTTCGTTATACGTTTCCACAGAGTGTGCCCATCCCATTTCGTGCAGGCGTTCGTAAGCGGCAATGAAAGGAGAAGTGATCCATGCACCTTCGCGTATTGGTGAAGCACATGCGGCCATGACGGCAGAAAAATTGGTGTTCATATGTGTCGTGTATTTTTTTGCGCTTTGTTTCATGGAACGACTCACGTGCAAGTTGGGCAAGGGAAGAATTCCTCGAGGGTTGGGTGACCACCAACCTAGGTGCTTGCTTCCGCGGCCAATGCCCATCGGAAACATTCCGTGCGAGTAGGCGTAGATGAGTGTGGATGGTTCGAGGTCGGCTCCGCCACCAACGAGATCATCGTCGGGCCACTCGGTAGCAGGGGGGAATGCCCAGTGGCATTCGCTTACTGCTTCGGGTGTTGATTCAAATAACACAACACAGGTTTAGTACGAATAGAACCCGTTTTTGGTTTTTCGTCCGAGTTTTCCTTCGGAGACGAGTTGGCGCAGCAAAAGCGCCGGTTCATCTGTAGCACTTGGTGAACTTTTGTGCAGTGTTTCAAGAATGGAGAGCGATGTATCGAGGCCCACTAAATCGAGCAAGGCAAAAGGCCCCATGGGAAAGTTGCAGCCGCCTTTCATTGCAATATCAATATCGCTCATAGTGGCAGTTCCGCGCTCATACATTTTGATGGCGTTGTTGAGATAGGGAAACAACAGTGCATTCACAATGAAACCTGCGTCGTCGCGCACATGTACCGGAGTTTTTCCACACGACTGGGTAAGAGCTACCGCAAATTGAATGGTCTCGTCGGAAGAAGTGATGGGTCGCACAATTTCTACGAGTGACATTGTTGTTGCCGGATTAAAAAAATGAATGCCACACACCTTGTCGGGGCGTTGAGTAGCGCGAGCTAATTCAATAATGGGCAGCGTGCTCGTATTACTTGCCAAAATAGTTGCGGGGGGCAGGAGTGAGTCGAGCTCGGCAAACAAAGCAATTTTTGTTTCGAAATCTTCCACAACAGATTCAAGAACAACATCACACTGTTGGAGATCTTTCAGTTGGGTAGTTGTTGAACACAGCGCGAGGATGTCGCTCTTGCGCTGCGCTTCAAGCCGACCGCGTTGTACTTGTTTTTCCAAACTGGTGGTGAGGGCACGCATAACGTCGCTGGCAGCTTCAGTCGAACGCGAACGCAACATCACGCTGTGACCCGATGAGGCAAAAACCTCGGCAATGCCAGCGCCCATGATGCCGCTTCCCACAATGCCGATGCTCTGAGGGGCAAGGGCGCCTGGCTCATGAAGTGACGAATGGGGGTGGGTTGGGGAAAGTTCAGGTGAAGTCACACTCGGGAGCATAGTTACCAGCGAGTAACTTTGCCACATCCTGATTACGGTGGCGGGGTGCCCCTTTCCACTCCTGCATCCAGCCCCGTTTCCACCGATGAAGCATGGGCGCTTGCCACGCACCCCGAGCGCCTCATCGGCATGCAAACTTCTCACAACTTCCGAGACCTCGGGGGATACCCCACTGCCAATGGGCACATGAAGTGGGGAGTCCTTTTTCGCGCCGACTCGATGCACCATCTGAACGATGCTGATCTTGCTCTCATTGGAGAGCTCGGAATTCGTAATGTGGTCGACTTGCGCTCAGCAGACGAATTGCGAGATCGCGGCCAATTTCCGGTGGACAAATATGAAGTGAACTTTCATAATCACTCCATCTTGGATCTCACGTGGTCGGAAGACGATGTGCCAGTTACTGACGACCCGATGGAATTTTTGTTGTGGGCATACCCGGAAATGTTGGGCAATGGGTCGACCCGTTTTGCAGATGCAGTGAAGACTTTGGCAAATGCCAACGGACCAACAATTTTTCATTGCGCCGCGGGCAAAGACCGTACGGGCCTTTTAGCGATGATGGTTCTCGGGTCACTCGGTTGCGACCACGAATACATCATTGCCGACTACGAACAAAGTGATTCTGCAATGGAGCGGTTAACCAACTGGGCTAAGAGTCATTCAAAAGAACTTGCCGATCGCATTGGTGTCACTCCAGCATCGTTTCTTCGTGCAGACGGACGCGCAATGCGCATCATCATTGACGGCCTCGTTGCTGAACATGGTTCGCTGCGCAATTACACCAAAGCAATTGGCGTGAGTGAAGAAACCCTCGTGGAATTAGAGCAAAAACTCGTTCAATAGAGCGTTTTAGCTCTCGGTAATGGTGACCGAGTTGATGATGACGTTGCGGCTGGGAACGCCGCCCAAGGCGCCACTGCCACTGCTCAATGCGAGAATATTTTTGACAACGTCAAGCCCAGAAGTGACCTTTGCAAAATTGACGTAGGTGCCTTGGCCGTCGAGGGCTGACGCCTTCGGACCAGCAACGAAGAACCATTGTCCGCCTGCGCTGTTTGGCTCACCGGTACGTGCCATTGCAAGATCGCCTTCAACGTACTTATAGCCAGTGCCTTCGTCGGCAATGGTGTAGCCGGGGGCATCTGTATTGGTGAGACCGCCACCTTGAATGATGTCGATTGAAGTATCGGTGCGGAAAATGACCGTGCCGTCGTAGTACTTGTAACGAGCGAGGGTGACGAAGTTGTTCACCGTTTGCGGAGTCTTTGCTGTATCGAGAGCGACAACAATGGTTCCTTCAGTGGTGTCGAAGGTTGCGGTGTATTTCTTGGCCGCATCGATACACATTGGAGGAGCTTTTTCGAATTTCGTGACACGTGCTTGTGAGCCATCTGTTACTGGGCACTTGGTGTCGCCGGTCAGTGTGGCACCTGGTGCGGTAACGACAGGAGTGGTGGCTGCGGGGGCAGTGGAGTCGGTGGGGGTGTCTACTGCTGTGTCTGACGTGGTGTCGAGAACAGTGTCGGTGGAAGCCACGCTGGAGGTGTTGTCACCGCCGGTTTTGTTGAAAATGAGGACCACCAGCAAAACAAGAGCAACGAGGCCAACGACCTGCAGACTGCGCTTTTTGGTCGTGGAGCGACGTTGTTGTGCAGCGAGCTCGGTGAGTCGCTGCTGGCGGTTTAATTTCTGGCGTTCTCTTTTTTCAGTACCCACAAGGTCGGTAGGTTAGTCGCACTCCGCTAGCGTTTGACATCTGTGGGAATAGTCGTCCAAAAATATGGCGGAACTTCGGTCGCCGACCCTGAGCGCATTAAGGCAGTAGCCGAACATGTGGCCTTTACGCGTAGCCACGGCAACGATGTTGTGGTGGTGGTATCGGCCATGGGGAAAACCACCGACAACCTCATTTCATTGGCAAATCAGGTGTCGGGCACTCACCCCGGACGCGAACTTGACATGTTGCTCACCACTGGCGAGCGCATTTCTATGGCGCTGGTGTGCATGGCTCTTGCCGATATTGGCATCGATGCAGTTTCTTTCACCGGAAGCCAAGTGGGCATCATTACCGACACTGTTCACACCAAAGCAAAAATTCTTGAGGTCAAAGGCGATCGCCTGCGTGAAGCTCTTGCCGCTGGGAAAGTTGCCGTTGTTGCAGGTTTCCAAGGTGTGAGCACCGATCGCGAAATCACCACCTTGGGCCGCGGTGGCAGCGACACCACAGCAGTTGCGCTTGCTGCTGCGGTCAACGCCGATGTGTGTGAAATTTATACCGATGTCACCGGTGTGTTCAGCGCCGACCCACGCATTGTTCCTCAAGCCCGCAAATTGCAGCGCCTCGATTTTGAAGAGATGCTGGAAATGGCAGGAGCAGGAAGCAAAGTGTTAGCGCTTCGCTCTGTGGAATTTGCGCGAAATCACAATGTTCCTTTACACGTGCGCTCAAGTTTTACTTGGGAACACGGTACGTGGGTGCTCGATATGAGCACCGTTAATGCACAGCAGTCTTCAAAGGAGAATGCAATGGAAGACCCAATTATTTCTGGAGTAGTTCACGAAACAGGTGAAGCAAAAGTAACTGTGTTTGGCGTCGCCGATAAGCCAGGTATTTCTGCTGCTCTTTTTGAACCACTAGCCGATGCCAATGTCAACGTCGACATGATTGTTCAAAACACATCAAAAGATGGCATTACCGACATCTCTTTCACTGTTCCCAAAGCCGACCTTGCCGCAGCGTTGAAAATTGTAAAAACAGTTGCCGGTGAACTCGGAGCAGCTGGCGTGACGCACGACGAAGCAGTGGCTAAGATTTCACTTGTTGGTGCAGGTATGAAAACCAGCCCTGGTGTAGCTGCAAAAATGTTCCGCGTGCTTGCCGATGCCGGTGTGAACATTGAAATGATCTCTACAAGCACCATTCGTGTTTCTGTCGTGGTGGGTGCTGCAAATACGGAAAAGGCAATGCGCACGTTGCATACAGCTTTTGGCCTCGACTCTGGCCAGGCGTACTCTGCCCCGTTGCCCGAACGTAAATAAGCAATACTTAACTACATGGTTCGACGTCGTTCTCAACTCATTCCTTGGCGTGTAGCTGGCGGCGTTGCCGATGAACATGCAAATGCCGACCAAGTAGTGCGCGAAACCGGATGGGTTTTTAACAATGAAACCGGTGCCGCATTAACACTTGAAGACTTCGTCATGAGTGGCAATAAAGAAGTCAATGCATATCTGCGCGTCTTTGGCATGAACGAAATGAATCTTGAAGAACTCTCGGTTCTCGAAATTGGTTCTGGCATTGGGCGCATGACCTCGCGACTCACACATCGTTTCGGAACAGTGATTGCCGCCGATGTCGATGCAACTTTCTTAGAGCGCTGCCGTGAAACTGTTGCCAAGCACGGCGTCATTAATCGTTTGCGCACCGCTCATGTCACCGATGGGCACTCTGTGCCGCTCGCCGACAATTCGGTCGACGCAGTTTTCTCGTACATCACTTTGCAGCACTGCTCGAATGCCGATGCGCTGTCGCTCACGAAGGAATCGCTGCGTGTTGCAAAGCCACATGGTGTGATGATGTTGAATTACCGCACATGGGTTCTTGCCGATATCTTTTTGCAACCAACCGGGGCACTTGTTCGTGCACTGTGGAAAACAAAAGTGTTTGGTCCATGGCTTGCCAAGCAGCGCGTGGCAACCCGCCTGGGCTGGCAGGCAAATCGGGTGTCCACCAGCGATGTACTCGATGTCATTCGGCAGTCGGGCCGCCCGTGCAGTGAAATTGTGCTCTTCCACCACCCACGTCGCCGCCGGTCATTGTTGGCAGGTATTACCGACCGCGTCATTGGGGGCTCAGGCATTCAAGAGCGCGTGTTGCCACGGGCCAATAAGAGCCATTGGTGGTTAATTCTCCGGCTTGGGGAATGACTCTCAGATAGCCTGCACGTTTATGCGAGTAGGTCTAGTAGGTGCAACAGGTCAAGTAGGCGGGGTTATGCGGGCTCTTTTAGAAGAGCGCAATTTCCCGGTAACAGAGATGCGTTATTTCGCATCAGCACGTTCGGCCGGAACCACACTGAAGTGGAAGGGCACCGACATTGTTGTTGAAGATGCGGCCACTGCCGATGTGTCGGGTCTCGACGTCGCACTTTTCTCTGCCGGGGCAACCTCGTCGCGTGAACTCGCTCCACGTTTTGCTGCAGCAGGTGCAATGGTCATCGACAACTCTTCGGCATTTCGCATGGACCCTGAAGTGCCACTCATTGTTTCAGAAGTGAACCCCGAAGAAATTCGCAACGCTCATAAGCGCATTATTGCAAACCCCAACTGCACCACAATGGCGGCGATGCCAGTGTTGAAGCCTTTGCACGACGCTGCTCAACTCGTGCGACTCATTGCGAGTACGTATCAAGCGGTCAGCGGCGCTGGTCTTGTTGGCGTTGACGAACTCGATAAGCAAGCAAATGCTGTAGCTAAAAACGCACGCGAACTTACCTACAGCGGCAATGCAGTTTCTTACCCAACTCCTGAAAAGTTTGTGCGCCCCATCGCGTTCAACGTTTTGCCGTTTGCCGGTTCTCTGGTAGATAACGGTGAATTTGAAACCGATGAAGAAATTAAATTGCGTAATGAGAGCCGCAAAATTTTGGGGATCCCCGACCTCTTAGTGTCGGGAACATGTGTGCGAGTACCGGTTTATACAGGGCACTCGCTGTCTATCAATGTGGAGTTTGCGCGCGACATTACGGTTGCTGAGGCAACGGAGTTGCTTGCAAAGGCACCGGGTGTGCAAGTTGTAGATATTCCTACACCGTTACTGGCTGCTGGCGCAGACCCAAGTTTCGTAGGGCGCATTCGTCAAGATCGTTCTGCTCCGGGTAACCGCGGCCTCGTGCTCTTTGTTGCAAACGACAACTTGCGCAAAGGTGCAGCGCTGAACGCCATTCAAATTGCCGAATTACTCATTTAAAAACGGCTTAAAGCGCAGATTCGAGTTCGCCTGCAACAAGTGACTGTGCAGTGCGACGCAAGGTAAGTGCATTGAGGGGCTTCACGAGCCAGGTATCGGCGCCACTGCGTTTTGCGAGCTGAGCATCGGCAGAACGGTCGAGCAACATGAGAACGGGAATATGCGGCAAGCGGCCACCTGTTTCATCGAGACGCAGGTCCATGGTGACTGCAAAGCCACCCATTGAACCAATTTGTGAGTCGAGCACGGCGAGGTCGGGGGTGCGTGCTGTAACGGCGGCGGTGACATCGCGGCCATTTGAGCAAACGGTGAAAGAGGTTTCTGGCGAGCCAAGGGCTGCGACCACTTCGTCAAGGACCCACTGGGCATCGGTTGCTAAAAGAATATGCACGTCAAAACTCTAGTCGCCATGAGCCAGGAGTGCGCCCAATGAACACAGCGTCTCGAGGGTTTTTTCTTGGTTGTCGAGGAGGGCAGCAGAAAAGGGAGCACGAGCGATGGGTATTTCTGGGGCGCTGTGAGTAAATACTTGTGCGCTCTCCTCTTGAGCATCGGCCAACCGATGAAAATGGGCGAGGTTCTCTTCAAGAAGTGCTAAGTCGGCGGTATCAATGGACTGAGTATCGATCAATCCGTCATCGGCAAATCTGGGTTGCATGCGATTCAAGATGAGAAGTGCCGGTTCAATGTTCTGCTTGCGCAAAGTGTCGGTAAAAAACTGTGTTTCACTGGTTGCGTCTGTTTGTGCTGTAGAGACCAGTACGTATTGAGTGAGTGTGTCGCGGAGAACTGTCTCTACTGCAACTGCTCGGTCGCGAAAGCCGGCATCGAGACCTTGAAATGCTTGAAAAAATTCCACAGTGTCTTCGAGCGCTTGTGTTCCGATGACTTTAGAAATGGTGCGCACTACAGGTTGAGTGAGGGTGCTAATAACTTTCAAACCAGCGTTAGCAGGCGCAATGAGAATACGGTACAACGGGTGGTCAATGAATCGCGTTAAGCGCGCCGGTGCGCTGAGAAAGTCGAGAGCTTGACGAGTAGGTGGTGTATCAACCACCACTAAATCAAAACGTGGGTCGTTATAGAGGTCATATAACTTTTCTGCTGCCATGTATTCCTGGGTACCCGAAAGTGCGCCAGCAATGTTTTGATAAAAGCGATTCGCAATAATGCGTTCCGCTTGTTCTGGAGTAGGGCTATATCGGTAAATGAGCGCATCGAATGTTGTACGGGTATCGAGCATGGTGGCCCACAGTTCGCCAGGAGCTGATAACTCAATACGCGAAGGCTCGTTCGTGAGAGTTCCTCCAACACCAAGTGCATCGGCTAGTCGCCTTGCGGGGTCGATGGTAATAACAACAACGCGCTTACCCAGTTGTGCACCATGTGCGGCAAGTGCAGCAGCAGTTGTTGTTTTTCCTACACCACCACTTCCAGCAAAAACGATGACACGGTTCGTTGTGAGCAGTTGCTTCACGTGACTGCCGCTCATAGCGCCTCAATTGCTGCGAGGAGTTGGTCGGCAACATTTTCAATAGTGCATGGTGAAAGCTCGGAAACAACGAGTTGCGCAAGGGGAAGTTGCTCTTCCAATTTCGTGATGTTGGTGCGATGACGCAGAATTTGTGCATTACGAAATTCGCCGGCTTGGGCCAACGCGGAATTCTGCGGCAATGATGGCGCAAGATGCAATGGTGCAGAGGTATCGACTTGGTTCACCACAATGGGGGAGAGCTTGACGCCCACTTCCTCTTCAATGGCGTATGCGGTCTCGATGCATTCTTGAACCGGGGTGGGTTCGGGAATGGTGACGAGCACCACTTGGCATCGCGACCCATCTCGCAACATTTCCAAAATTTCATCGGCTTGCAGCCGCACTGCACCACTTTTCACAGAATCAGAAATGGCTTGTGGAGTTCTCAACATCGTGATGGCGTGTCCGGCAGCGGGGCCATCAACCACAATGACGTCAGCAGCAGCGCTTTGCTCGAGGTGCTTCACCTTGCCCAACACCAACAGGTCATCAATGCCAGGGGCTGCCGAGGCCACCACATCGAGCACGCCGGCAGTGACCATGAGGCGTGAAATGCGTCCTAGTCCTTTGGTGTCGAGGTACTCCCGCAGGGCCGCGGCAGGGGTCAAAGAGAGGCTCGAGATGCCAGAAGGCACCGGTTTTCCATCAGTTTCCACCAAAAGGCTGGAGAGACCGCAACGGTGCGCAGCAAGAGCGAGGGCAGCGGCTACCGTCGATTTCCCTACGCCACCTTTTCCCGCAACAATGAAGACGCGGGACGCGGTGAAAAACTGATTCGGGTCCACTCACCCTCCGGAGGTTCGAATGCGAAAACTTATCTTGGCAGTAACACTGGGCGGACTCATACTCATGGGCGCACAAAATGCCTCCGCGGAAGAAAAATCTTCGCTTCCCACTGTTGACGTACAAGAGGTCAGTGGGTTGCTCGATGAAATTCAAGCCCAGGCAATGGAAGATGCGCTCGATAGGTCGTCGAGCGAAGGAGCTCAAGCGCTCGTGTTCCAAATGAATACACGCGGTTCGGTGCTGAGTCGCGACCGGGTTGCTGCGCTGCTTGAGCGCGTTGCTGCCGCAAAAGTTCCTGTGGCAATTTGGGTAGGGCCATCGGGTTCTCGCCTTTACGGGCTTGCTGCACAACTGCTTGCCGCTGCAGATGTCACGGCAATGGCACCAGGTACTCGTATTGGCAACATGGGAACTCCGCTCGATGCGAAGGGCGTCACTTTTGATTTTGGTAAGAGCACCGAAATTTTGCAAGGCAACACCTTGGGCTTTGCCGATGCACGCAAAACAGGAGCGTTGAAATTTTCTGGTAGCGACGAAGGTGTACCAGTGATGAAAAACATGATTTTTGCACTCGACGGTTTGTCGATTAATGGAAAAGTACTCGACACGGTGACAGAGAAGGTTGCTGCCGACGGACAAATTGAACGCGAAGCAACAACGGTGCGGTTTTTCAAATTAGGTCTCACCCCGCGTCTCTTTCATACGGTGTCGAGCCCACCAGTGACATATCTCTTTTTAACTATTGGGCTCGCGCTTCTCATTTTTGAGTTCTTTACTGCAGGTATTGGTATCGCTGGTCTTGTTGGAGCGGTGTGTTCAGTATTTGGATGTTTTGGGCTGGGTGTCTTGCCGGTCAACGGGTTTGCTCTCGCTGCAATACTTTTTGCCATGCTCGCATTCTCTGTTGATGTGCAAGTAGGAGTGCCTCGGCTCTGGACCGGCATCGGACTCGCGTCATTTACTGCCGGATCTTTATTTCTCTTTCGCGATGTCGACTCTTTGAATTTGCGTCCGTCTTGGATCACACTGTTGGTGGGCATCGGTGGTCTTGCTCTCACATTTATTGTGGGCATGCCGTCAATGACACGTACACGTTTTGCCACACCTACCATTGGTCGTGAATGGATGATTGGCGCACAAGGAGTTGCACTGGAAGAACTTGCTCCAGGTGGAACGGTGCGCGTGCACGAAGGTTCATGGCGGGCGCGTACCAACCGCGCTACACCCATTCCTGCTGGTTCAGCAGTGAATGTTGTAGCGATTGACGGCATCACCCTTGAAGTAGAGCCTCTTGAAGGTGCTGCTCGCGACTACCGCGAACGTCATTAATAGCCAGTTATAAACGTGGCCCAGCAATACGCAGGTCACCACGGCGTCGGGTAATACCGCGTGCGTCGAGTGCTTCGAGGAGTGGAACCGCGTACTTGCGCGTGGTGTTGGCAGCTTCGCGAAATGCACTCGTGGTCATGCCGTCTGGATGTTGAACAAGAAGATCTTTGACCACTTCATGTGCCTGGTCGAGAGTACGGGTGGCAAAGAAAATGCCATCGAGGTTAAGTAGGTGACCTTCTTGAACGAGTCGGCGCAGCAGTGCTCGATCGAATGTATTCGGGTCGGGCGGGGTGAATAATGCATCGACGAAACTTTGAACGAGTGGGTGTACTTGCTTTTGTGAGGGAGCTAACTCGGGAAGATACAAACGACCATTTTCAATGACTGCTTCTTCGGGTCGAAATGTTCGTGCCGCCTGTGCAAGATGATCGGGTAAACCAACGAGTTCAATTCCTTGGAGTTCGGCTGCAAGTGAGCGTTGAGCGTTGAGGATGTGAAATACCTCGGCTTTGGCTGCGGTCAACATGGCACTACTGAAAATCACATCGTCAACGGTGGGGGTTGCTTGTACTCCAGTGCGGAGAAAGAGTTCGTTGGTGTTCATCATTCCCCGCTCATCGAGCAAGTGCTGAAGGTCGTATTGGGGGTCTGCTTTGGTGAGTCGCAGAACTGGGTCAATATCGAGCACTATGCCACCGGCGATGGTTTCGTCGCGACCAGTTTCGCGCAAAATGAATTTGTCTTGAGGTGCAACTGCAATGGGATGCTGTAGATACAAACGAGCTTTTGCTGCGGCGCCTGGAGCAATGGACTCTGCTTGAATGAGGCGTAACGACACCTCTATTTCGTCACTCCCGATGTACATGAGGAAATGTCCACGGCGTGTAATGGAGTGAGCAAGATACGGGAGAGCGTTGAGTTCCACATCGAGAGTATTCGACAGCATCCATTGTTGCGGAAGAACAAGTACATCACCACGATTGATGTCGTTGTGTGAAATACCGTGCACATTCACGGCAACGCGAGAACCTGGCTGACATGTTTCTACTTCTTGATTGTGTGAGTGCAACTGGCGAATGCGACCTTTGTGGCCTGCAGGCAAAATGGTGATATCGGTACCAACTGTGAGCGGGGCATCGAGCAAAGTTCCTGTAACTACTGTTCCCACACCAGCGAGTGAAAAGACGCGGTCGATCCATATGCGGGGACGGGACTTTACCGGCCGATCGACGTGAGCAATATTGGCAATAGTTTGCCGCAGAAGATCGATACTTGCTGCATGATGAATACTTGTTTCTACAATTGTGGCATTACTGAGAAAAGTGTTTTCCAGTTGCATCTCTACAAGTAGTCGTGCTTCTTCGCGTTCATGGTCTGAGAGCAAATCAGATTTTGTGAGTGCAACAACGCCACGTTGTACACCGAGCAAGCGCAGAATGTCGAAGTGCTCTTGGGTCTGTGGCATCCAACCTTCACGTGCATCGACCACGAGAAGACACATATCGATACCGCCGACGCCGGCGAGCATGTTGCGTAAAAAACGAACGTGCCCAGGCACATCAATAAACGACAGCACCTCTCCGTTGCTTCCCAAGCTATGTGCGAAGCCAAGATCAATGGTCAGGCCTCGTCGCTTCTCTTCTTCCAGGCGATCGGTGTTAGTGCCGGTGAGTGCTTCGACGAGCGATGTCTTTCCGTGGTCAACATGACCTGCGGTAGCAATGAGCGTCATTGTGGTTGCTCTTTACTTCACAAGAGAGAGTGCGAGTAGAACTTCTTCGTCGTCACGTGCATCGAAGGAACGCAGATCAAGCAATGTATGGCCATTCTCTGTGCGCGCAATGATGGGTATGCGATGTTTCCTGAGTTGAGGAACATGGTTGCCATTGACGGAAAGAGCAAAAGAATCAATAAATGAACCAGGGGTACTTCCCGCTCCTGGCATCGCCTGCGTCGGTACAAGTTGTGCATTCATTCCAAAGTTTTGGTTGAGTGATGTCACTATTTTCTCTCCACGAACGCGAAGAGCATCGGTAGAAATAGTCGCCATTTGCCAAAAAGGAATATCGGTGGTGACTGTTTTGTTGATGTAGCTCAACAGAACTTCTTGCAATGATGCAATGACATGACTACCCGGACGTAATGCGCGCATTAACGGATGTGCACGACATGCTGCAACGAGCTCGTGCGAGCCAGCAATAATTCCGCATTGTGGGCCTCCGAGCAACTTGTCGCCACTGAAGGTGACGAGCGCGGCGCCGGCTTGGATGCACTGAGCAGCTGCAGGTTCTTGCGATAGCCATTGTGGAGGTGGCCCTGCTAGCCACTGGCAACGTGCATCGATGAGTCCTGAACCGATATCGGCAATGACCGGAACTCCGAGTTGTGCAAGTTCTTCAAGGGGCGCTTGTTCGGTAAAACCTTGCATGTGGAAATTTGACGGGTGGATGCGCATGATGCAAGCCACATCATTACCGCGCTTCTCAATTGCTTTGCGGTAATCGCTTGTTCGTGTGCGATTGGTGGTTCCTACATCAATGAGCCGTGCGCCCGATTGCTCAAGCACATCGGGAATACGAAAGCCTCCGCCAATTTCTACGCTTTCACCGCGGGCAATGGTGACGTCGCGACCAGCGCTTGTTGCAGCGAGCACAAGAAGAATTGCAGCAGCATTATTGTTGACCACTACTGCGTCTTGTGCGCCTGTGAGTTCTGAGATGAGAACCGACAGTGAACTGTGACGAGATCCACGAGCACCGGTGGCGATATCGAACTCAAGTGACGAAGCACGCACGGTCTGTGGACTCTCGGGCAGATGCGGGGCACGACCCAAATTGGTGTGTAAAAGAACTCCTGTTGCGTTGATGACGGGTTGCACCATGGTGAGTTGCAGGCTCTGTGCGAGGGCAATTGCACTTGCAGCAAAGTCGGGGCCACCCGACCCAATGGCCATTCGCGCACAACGCACACGCAGGGGTGCGGGAAGCTCCACATGTTCGGCAATGGTGCGCGCTAGGGCATCGACCGAGGGTGGTCGCTGTAGGGACGTGGTGTCGGAGTCGGCTGGGCTCACGGCGTCAACCTATCGCTCGCTAGCCTGCAAGGTAGTGGTCGTACTCTTTTTACTCTTCGTGGCACTTCCGATTGCCGAAATTTATGCCCTCATCAAGATGGGGAGTTGGCTGGGGCTCTTTCCCACGCTGGCTGTTTTGGTGCTCGTTTCTGCGCTCGGGGCCGCATTGGTGAAACGCGAGGGCCTGCGGGTCTTTCGCCGCTTTCAAGAACAAATTGCCGCGGGCAACATGCCCACCAACGAGATGGTCGACGGAGTGTGTTTGCTCATAGCAGGCGTGTTGCTTGTTGTGCCGGGGTTTGTCACCGACGCGCTCGGACTACTTTTGCTCTTGCCACCATTTCGATTGTTGCTTCGTCGTCGTTTGAAAAAGAGCAGCGGCAAGAAAGTCAATATTGTTGCAACGTATAACGGACGCATTGTTGAGAGCAATGGCGTCATCAATGTGACTGAACACATCAACCCACCTAAAGAGATCGAGCCATGAAAATGCACGAAGATGTTCCTATTCGCATGGCCGCAACAGTGATGTTGGTACGCGACGATGAAGTGAGTAAAGACATTGAAGTCTTTATGATGCAGCGCACGCTGAAGGCCGCATTCGCAGGTGGTCTGTACGTTTTTCCCGGTGGGAAGTTAGATGACATCGATGGCGGCAGTCATATTGAACATTTGTGTGATGGGCTGACCGATGCAGAGGCAAGCGGTTTGCTACAAATTCCCTCTGGCGGACTTGCCTTTTGGGTAGCAGCAATTCGTGAATGTTTTGAAGAAGCTGGAGTACTACTGGCACGCGATACGAATACTGGTGAGTATGTACGCTTTGACGATGCTGATGTTGCAGATCGTTTTGAGGCGTATCGACACTTAGTACACGATGGCAAGTTGGGCATGCATGAACTCTGCGAAAAAGAATCTCTTCGCCTAGCAACCGATGCCATTGAGTATGTGAGTCATTGGATCACCCCAGTTGGTGAACCGCGGCGATTCGACACACGGTTTTTCTTGGCACGTGCGCCACAGGCACAAGACCCTCTTCATGACGATGGTGAAACCATTGCAAGTTTGTGGGTATCGCCTAATGAAGCGTTGGCAATGTTTGAACGTGGTGAGTTAGCAATGTTGCCGCCAACCGTGCGGAACTTGGAATTTTTACAACCGCACCGCACAGCAGACGATGCATTAGTAGCTGCTACAAAAGTGGGCATCCCACCTGCAATTTTGCCCCGCATTCGTGTTGATAGCGAAGGAAAAGTGTTGGGCGTCGTACTGCCCGATGAACCTGGTTACAACGAATTGGCGTGACGCTTAAGTGCGTGAGCGCACCGCTACCGGAACTGCAACTTCTTCTACTCGCGCACTGCACCCCGACATTTCTGACTGAGCAATAGTTTGAGCAATGAGTTTGCGCGCAATGTTGTGAAATTCAACTGCAGCTTTTCCGGTGTTGTGCAATGCAACGGGTTCTCCGGTGTCGCCACCCAGTGCGACAGTTGCTTCAATAGGAACTTGTCCTAATAACTCGGCACCAATTTCATTGGCGAGAGCAGTGCCACCACCTGTTCCGAACAGCGGGTAAGAGTTGCCATGATCGCATTCAAATGAGGTCATATTTTCAATGACACCTGCAACACGTAAGAAACTGCGTTGTGCCATGTCGGCAGCACGAATAGCAACTTTTTGTGCAGAGACGGCAGGAGTGGTGACGATTACGAGATCGGTGCGTGGCAACATGCGGGCAAGACCCATTTGCACGTCACCAGTTCCTGGCGGCATGTCGATGAGCAAGTAGTCAAGATGACCCCAATGTACGTCGTTCAAAAATTGTTCAACGGCTTTGGTGAGCATGAGCCCACGCCACATGAGAGCGGTGCCTTCATCTTCAACAAGCATTCCTGTTGACACAACCTTCAGTACGCCTTTGCCAAGCACGCGCTCATTAGGAATGATCATTGGCTTCTCAAAGCCTTCAACTTTTTCTGCTTGAAGTCTGTCGGGCATGCCGAGCATGCGTGGAATGGAGAAACCCCAAATGTCGGCATCGAGAACACCAACGGTGTTTCCTTGCGCAGCAAGTGCTGCCGCAAGGTTGACTGTGACGGAACTTTTTCCTACGCCACCTTTACCGCTTGCGATAGCAAGCACGCGCGCATTGATAGGAACTTGAGTTGCCGGAGCCTGCTCTTTTGCGTTCCATCGCGCACGGGTCATGACCGCAGTGCGTTCTTCGGGGGTCATTTCCCCCCAATCGATAGAGACCTTGGTGATGAGCGGATGTGTCTTGACACGCGACTCAATGTCTTTCTTAATTTGTGCACGCAAGGGGCAGCCCTTGATGGTGAGCTTGATACCAATGCGAATGAGGCCCTCGGGTGAAACCGTGATGTCGCCCACCATGCCCAGGTCGACAATGTTGTCGCCAAGCTCGGGGTCAATGACTGCACGCAGAAGGTGGCGAATGGCGTCGGGGCTCGGCAAGGCGCCCTCGATGACCGGGGTGGTTGCCCCAGAAAGGTTGGTGTCTGCGCTCGCCATGAACCCAATGTACCGCTATCATTTGCTCATGATCACTCTTACCGATACAGCAGCAGTCAAGGTCAAGCAATTGCTTGAGGCTGAAGGGGCAACCGAACTCGCTTTGCGCGTTGCCGTTCGCCCTGGAGGTTGCTCAGGTTTCTCGTACGAGATGTATTTCGATGGCGATGTCGCCTCTGACGACCAAACACTCACCTTTGGTGATGTGCGTGTCGTAGTTGACCCAGCGTCAGCACAACTTCTTGAAGGCGCAAGCCTCGACTACAAAGACGGCCTGCAAGATGCAGGTTTCGCCATTAACAACCCAAATGCCAGCCGCACCTGTGGTTGCGGAAATAGCTTTAGCTAATTCCGTTGCGCTGAAGTGCATCGAGCACTTCACTGGTATCAAAAATTGCGTCTAGCCGTTCCACTAATTTGCCTGTGGCATCTGTGATGAATAGTGCTGGCTCAAAGGTCATTTTGTGATCGGTCACCGCTGGTGCAGAAACTGTTGCCGTGTTGTCGGTGTACACCTCGGCATGAATAAAAACTGCTTTGCCGCCAAGGCTCTTGTGAGCAGCAAGTAAAGCATCGAGCGCGGGGGTGCAGGTACCTGTTTGACAATAAGCAGGTGTTCCTAAGAGGTACACCACGGGTTTGCCCATGGTGAGTGCATCACGCAAGTTGACGTCGTGCAGGGGGCACGGCTCTGGCTTGCGTGTGCAAATAGGGTTCACGCCCCGTGCATTTTTTGTCGTTGGAGTATCGATGGCGGGCAAAAGCGAACCAACAGTAGGAATAGCAACCTCACTTGCTGCAGTTACTTGAAATGCAGCACCGGCGGCATCGGCGCCAAGGAGCGAAATGACGTATGTCCCGGGCTCCTTGAGATCTACAACAAGAGGCCAATACGGTTGTGGAACATCGGTGATATGAGCCTGCACGATGAAGTCATCTTGAAAAAGTGCATTGCCATCGAGATCAGACACCACAAAGCGCAAGGAGTCGGGGATCTTGATTCCACTTTGAGTAGAGATGACTCCTTCTGCATTGCCTAATGAAATAGGCAAGCGAATACGCCCTGGGGTGAGTACCTCTTTGGGGAAGCGTTGCACCAAGCTCACGGTGTTCAAGTCGAGTGTTTTGCCGCCACTTCCACCACAGGCTGCAAGGAGCGATGGAGCAAGAGCAACAGAAAGTCCGGCGCCCGCACCACGAATGAGAAATTGCCGACGTGAATATTGCATGCCGCCAAACTATAGATGAAGAAGCGTGAAGAAGTTAGGGTGTGGGTATGGCAGCACAAAAGAAAGCACCAGCAAAAAAGGCCCCAGCAAAAAAAGCTCCGGCGAAAAAAGCAGCTGTGAAAAAAACAGCAAAAGCACCTGCACCTATCGGCCCATACACCCCTGTTGTGCGTGCTGGCGACTGGATCATTGTGTCGGGTCAACTCGGTCTCAAAGACGGTGTCCTGCAAAAAGGTGTGTCGGCTCAAACCACACAAGCAGTGAAGAACTTGAAAGAGCGCCTCGCTGAAATGGGTGCAAACATCAACGATGTGAAAAAAACCCTCTGTTTCCTTACCGATATGGAAACTTTCAGCATCTTCAACGAGGCCTATGTTGCAGGCTTTGGTAATAGCCGCCCTGCACGCAGCACCATTGGCGTTGCGTCGCTTCCTGCAAATGGCCAAGTGGAGATAGAAGCTTGGGCCTACAAGCCACTACGCTAATCACATGCCAGGCGCCATCATCCTCGTTATCGCTCTTGTGATCTTCCCCATCATCGTTGGGTTGTCTACTGCTGGCATTGCAGCGCTTCTTGGCCACCTTTTGTATAAAGACGGTGAAGTGCGCAACGCCGATAGCGAACTTCTCGACCTCAACGTATAACCATCATGCGCGCCGACCTGCTGGTGCGCAATGCGCTGTTAGTTGCAACGGTCGATGCCGCTCGACGTGAATTGCCAGGTGGCTGGATAGCTATTACCAATGGCCTCATTTCAGGAGTGGGTTCTTCTCTCGATGTTCCGCCCGAAGCAGCAGAGGTAATTGACGCAAGTAATTGTTTAGTAACACCGGGGCTCATCAACACGCATCATCACTTGTATCAAAACCTCACGCGTGCGTACCCACCAATGACCAACGCGCCACTTTTTGGTTGGCTGCAAACCTTGTATCCGTTATGGCGCGCTATCGACGAAGAAGCAGTTCATGTGAGCGCTTGGGTTGGCCTTGCAGAACTCGCACTATCTGGTTGCACTACGTCAACAGACCATTTGTATTTGCACCCGCACGGCGCAGGAGATTTGTTAACTGCAGAAATTGATGCCGCAAAAGATCTGGGAATGCGTTTTCACCCCACGCGTGGTTCGATGTCGTTGAGCGTGAAAGACGGTGGTCTGCCACCTGATGATGTTGTTCAAGATGATGACGACATCTTGAGATTGTCTGCTGAAGCGGTGGCCAAACACCACGACCGATCGCATGGCGCCATGGTGCGTATTGCACTGGCACCATGTTCACCATTTAGCGTGACCGAGCAGCTCATGGTGCGTTCGGCCGAACTTGCCGAGCAACTAGATGTGCGCTTGCATACACACTTTGCTGAAAACAGCGAAGACGATGCATTCTCCCTTGCAACATTTGGCTGTCGCCCCATGGAGTATTTAGAGCGAACAGGTTGGTGCACCAGTAGAACCTGGTTGGCGCACGCAGTGATGCCCAATGACGATGAAGTGAAACGTTTAGGTGCAGCAGGAGTGGGTGCAGCACATTGCCCGAGTAGCAATCTCATTTTGGCGTCAGGTATATCGCCAGTGGTCGACATGCGTGCTGCAGGTGTACATGTAGGTCTTGGTGTCGATGGCTCTTCCTCGGCCGATAGTGCATCGTTGTGGTTGGAAGCTCGTCAAGCAATGCTGTTAGCAAAACTCAAGAGCGGTGCGCATGCCGGAACAGCGCGGATGGCATTAGAAGTAGCCACCATCGGTGGCGCAGGTTGCTTGGGACGTATTGGTGAAATTGGTGAAATCAGTGTTGGCGCTGTAGGAGACCTTGCCATTTGGCAACTCACCGGCCCTGCTTTTGCTGGTGCCCTTGCCGACCCGATTGAGGCGTGGTTGCGTTGTGGTCCGCTCAGTGCTCGCGACACCATTGTGCAGGGGAGAGCTGTGGTGCGCAACAAAGAACTAGTGAGCACAAAGGTAGATGACATGTTGCGCACTCATGCCATTCATTCGCGACGCATCCAGAAACTCGCTTAATGTTTCACGCTTTTTTCCTCAGCCTTGGCGTGATTTTTGTTGCTGAACTTGGCGATAAAAGCCAGTTGATGGCGTTGGCTTTTGCTACTCGCTATAAAACACTGCCTGTTCTCATTGGCATCACACTTGCAACGGCTCTCGTGCATCTTGCTTCCGTTGGCATCGGGGCGATACTCGGTGCAGCACTTCCCACGCGGCCCATTAATGCTGTTGCTGCGCTCGCATTCATTGGTTTTGGGTTATGGACTCTGCGTGGCGATGAACTCACCGACGACGACACCGCGCGAGCAAACAAAACTGCAAAGCATGTAGTGATAGCGGTAGGAACCGTATTTTTCCTCGCCGAACTTGGCGACAAAACAATGCTTGCCACCATTACCTTGGCAACACGCGAAGGTGTGGTGGGCACGTGGCTGGGTTCCACTGTCGGAATGG
This sequence comes from Actinomycetota bacterium, assembly GCA_009711295.1. GTDB lineage: Bacteria > Actinomycetota > Acidimicrobiia > Acidimicrobiales > Ilumatobacteraceae > F1-20-MAGs119. The sequence goes on from WLST01000025.1 coordinate 22,717, forward strand.
TGATTGCCGATGCACTTGCCATTGTGGTTGGCCGCGCGATGGGAGCGCGTCTTCCTGAGCGCACCATCAAAATTGGTGCAGCGTTAACGTTCTTCTTTTTTGCAGTGCTGCTTGGCTATGAAGCAATTGTCGGTTAGAAAAACGTACTAGCCATTCCAGCGCGACTGCCCAAAGCGGTAGCCCACACTGCGCACAGTTTGAATGAGGTTGGCATGTTCTTCGCCAAGCTTGGCGCGCAGTCGACGAATGTGCACATCAACCGTGCGTGCACCGCCGTAGTACTCATAACCCCACACGCGCGA
>WLST01000026.1 GCA_009711295.1 Actinomycetota bacterium
CCGATGTGTATTCGGGTGGCGAAAGTGAAGTCATTACAGGTAAAGCACTTGCGGGCGGTCGTCGCGACAATGTGATATTGGCAACGAAGTGTCACTTTCCCATTGAGGGCGGACCCTTTGCTGTTGATCGTGAACCAAACACATGGGGCAATAGTCGTCGCCATATTATGAAGTCGTGTGACGACAGTTTGCGCCGACTGAATACCGATTACATCGACCTTTACCAGTTGCATCGCCCCGACCCGAATGTACCTATTGAAGAATCATTGTCGGCACTCAATGACCTGGTGCATCAAGGCAAGATTCGCGCATTTGGAACGTCAACTTTTCCTGCAGAACACCTCATGGAAGCAGCTTGGGTTGCTAGCGATTATCGCTATATCCCTTTCAGTACAGAACAGCCTCCGTACAGCATTTTCGTGCGGTGGATCGAACGTGATCTTTTGCCGACATGCCAAAAACTCAATATGGGCACCTTGGTGTGGAGTCCACTGAATGGTGGGTGGTTATCGGGTGTGTATCGCGCACAGGCAGCGCAGCGCAATGAAGGTCGCGCTCAGCGCGCACCTGCTCGTTTCGATATCAGCGACCCTGCGAACCTGCAGAAGATGAACCTCGTTGAAGATCTCGTGCTCATTGCCGATGAAGTCGGGGCAACATTGGCACAACTCTCCTTGGCATGGGTGCTGCATCATCCGGGGGTAACGAGCGCCATTATCGGCCCGCGCATTATGGAGCATCTCACCACAGTTCTTGGCGCCGATGAGCTTGTGCTGAGCCCAGATGTGCTCGACCGCATCGATGCCTTGGTGGCTCCAGGAACCACGGTGACCCCCGATGAGGCTCGCTGGGAGACCCCTGCATTACGCGCGGAAAACCGCCGCTAGTAGAGTGGGTGAGTGCCGCAGCTCTCCCTTCCGACAGGTATCACCATTGAATACGAGACCTTTGGCGAGGCCTCTCACCCCGCATTGCTCCTCATCTCTGGTTTCTCTGCTCAGCTCACCTCATGGAACGAGAACCTGTGCAAACTTTTTGCCGCGCAAGGCTTTCATGTCATTCGTTTCGACAACCGTGACTGTGGGTTGTCAACCAAATTAGATGGCGTGGTGGTCGACACCACTGCAGTCATTACTGCCGCACTTATGGAAGAAACCATTCCTGCAGTGCCCTACACGTTGTCGCATATGGCGGGCGATGCAGTGGGAGTGCTCGATGGTCTGGGTATTGCCAAAGCTCATGTGATGGGTGCATCGATGGGCGGAATGATTGCTCAAACTGTTGCCATTGAACATCCGCATCGCGTGTTGTCACTCACCTCGGTGATGTCGCAACCAGGCGAGCCTGAAGTGGGTCAGCCCACTCCAGAAGCAATGGAATCGTTCTTTACTCCACCGCCAACGACTCGCGAAGATTACTTAGATTCATCAGCAACATGGTTGGTGTGGCATTCAAAGAAGTATCGCGATGCAGAAGGTACGCGCAAACAGGCCGCAATCGACTTTGATCGCAGTTTCTACCCCGAAGGTGGCCCGCGTCAACTGGCGGCGATCTATGCAAGTGGACGCCGCGCTGAAGGTTTGCAGAAACTCACCATGCCAACAACGGTGGTGCATGGTCTCGACGACACGCTCATTGCGCCTGATGGTGGGGAACTCACCGCACAACTCATTCCCGGTGCAAAACTCGTCATGCTTGAAGACATGGGTCACGATCTTCCCGAACCACTGTGGCCGCGGTATGTCTCAGAATTTCTCGAGCTCACTGCTCGGGTTTAAATCTTTTTACAACATCAATTCACAGAAGAAGGAATGAAATTATGGCTGGTCCACTGAGCGGTTATCGGGTCATTGAAATTGCAGGAATTGGGCCAGGTCCATTTGCAGCGATGTTGTTGTCAGATCTTGGCGCCGAAGTCATTCGCGTTGAACGTGCACAGTCGGTACGCGGGCCAGCACCAGAAACTCCTCACTTCGACATTTTGTTGCGCGGTCGACGCAACATTGCCATCGACTTGAAGAACCCTGCAGGAGTGGAAACATTGTTGACTCTTGTTGAAGGAGCCGACGCAATTATTGAAGGTTTCCGTCCAGGAGTAATGGAGCGTTTAGGAATTGGGCCCGATGCGTGTTTGGCGCGCAACCCGAAAGTGGTGTTTGGTCGCATGACGGGTTGGGGCCAAAACGGCATGTACGGGCCAGCTGCTGGTCACGATATTAACTACATCTCACTCGCTGGTGCTTTGAAACACTTCGGGCGCGCTGGTGAAACGCCAACGCCTCCACTCAACATGGTGGGAGACTTCGGCGGTGGTGGCATGTTCCTCGCCCTCGGTGTCGTTGCTGCATTGTTGGAAGCGCAAAAAAGTGGCAAGGGCCAAGTGGTTGACACTGCAATGGTCGACGGCACGGCAGTGCTCATGACCATGTTCTGGGCAATGAAAAATGTCGGCATGTTTAACGAAAATGAGCCGGGCACAAACTTGCTCGATACCGGCGCACACTTCTATGACGTGTACAAGTGCAAAGACGGTGAATACATTTCGCTGGGTTCCATTGAGCCACAGTTCTATGCAGAGCTCATGCGCCTGACTGGCTTAGAGGGTGACTCAGAGTTTGCCAAACAAATGGACAAGTCGCAATGGCCGCATTTGAAAGTTCGTCTCGCCGAAGTATTTGCCGCGAAAACACAGCGTGAATGGTGTGACATCATGGAAGCAACCGACGTGTGCTTTGCGCCTGTACTTACCATGAGCCAAGCAGCTCAGCACCCGCACAACATAGAGCGCAAAACATTTGTTGAACATGGCGGCGTGATGCAGCCTTCACCTGCTCCACGTTTCTCACGTACACAAAGCGAATTAACTCTGACCCCAGCACATGCCGGACAGCACACGCGCGAAGTATTGGAAATTTGTGGCTTTACCGCTGCAAACATCGATGCTCTCGTTGCCAGCGGCGCTGTGAAAGAAGCCTGAGGCGTGGGAGTCCTTGTTGCATTCCATGCTCACCCCGACGACGAAAGTATTTCTTCAGGCGGAACACTCGCCCGAGCAGTAAGTGAAGGCCACACAGTGGTGCTTGTTGTAGCTACTGGTGGCGAACATGGCGAGCGCCCCACTGGTGTTGCCGATGCAGAAGCGCTCGCAGCAGTACGGCGTCGTGAAACACAAGAATCGTGTGCGGTTCTTGGTATTCAACACTTGGAGTGGCTCGGTTACCACGACAGTGGAATGACCGGCTGGCCTCAAAATAGTGACGAGCGCGCATTTATGAATGCGCCAGTGGAAGAGGCAGCTGAAAAGCTCGCAGCCATTTTGAAAAAATATGGTGCAACTGTGCTCACTACGTACGACTGGCATGGTAACTACGGCCACCCCGATCATATTTCAGTGCACAAAGTGGGCTATCGCGCTGCAGAAATAGCAGGCGTGAGCGAAGTGTATGAAGCAACAATGAATCGCGATGCGTTTCGCCGGATGCAAGAAATGGCACGCGGTTCAGGTGAAGTTGCTGAAGGAGATGATTTCGATGTCGATGGGCCAGCCGACGATGGCAACCCCATGGGAATGCCGGAAAATGAGTTAACGCATCGCATAGACGTGAGTAGTTACTTAGAGCAAAAGCGCGAGTCGCTTTTTAAGCACGCAAGCCAAATCACCGATAGCAGTTTTGTATCGAAAATGCCCCCTGAGGTTTTTGCGATGGCATTCGGAACCGAATGGTTTTTGAAGCGTGGCGTTCCTGCCGAGCCAAAACAAGAGTGGATTTTTTCATGAGCGTGCGGTTGCACTTAGTGCGTCATGGCAGGGCAGCAGCGGGTTGGAATGTCGACCGCGACCCAGTGCTCGATGATCTGGGCAAAGAACAATCAGTAGAAGTTGCACAACGCTTAGTGGGGTTGGGTCCGCTACCGGTGTATTCATCTCCGTTGCGTAGGTGTCAAGAAACCTCTGGCCCGCTCAGCGCATTGTGGAACACCACACCAACTATTGAACCGCGTGTGGCAGAGATTCCTTCACCTGTGGGCATTGCTCTGGAAGAGCGCGTCGACTGGTTGCGTGTTGCTATGGCAGGCACATGGACGCAGCTGGGAATCAGCGATGGCGATGTGTACACGCAGTATCGGCGAGACCTTCTCGATACTCTGGCTGCGATACCGCACGACGCGGTCATCTTCAGCCACTTCATCGCCATCAATGTGGTTATTGGTGAAGCGTTGTCTGACGACCGGCTTGTAGTGAAGAGCCTCGATAACTGCTCAGTTACTTCGGTTCTTGTACACGAAGGAACATTTACTATTGAAGAGATGGGTCGCGAAGCCGACACCCTCATTCGCTGACGAAATCAGATAGATTTCAAGAGTGCTCGCATTGCTTTTGAAAGATCTACACGCCAACTGGGCGTGGTGTGTCATCATCGGAAATGGTCTTGCGGGCGTATGGTCTTTAGGCGCACATCGCATCGAGAACTTACGTACGCGTGCTTTGTGGTGGTTCATTGCCTTTGTCGAAGTTGCAGTATTTGTACAAGTAGGCATGGGCGTTGCCTTGGTGAACCATTACAAACTCGAGTTCCCACAGTTCCATGCGTTTTATGGTTTTGTTGCCATCATGGCAATCGCCATCATCTACTCATATCGCAATCAACTCAAAGGCAAGTTGTATTTGCTCTACGGCGGCGGAAGTTTGTTCCTCATGGGACTCGGCATCCGCGCCATGCTTGTTGGCTAAAAAAAGAACCCTTGAGTATTTAGGCGAGTGCCTTTTCGAGTGAGTCGAGAGCAGACGACAATTGCTGTGGCAACTTCGCACCAAAGGTTGCGTAGTGCTCGCGAATTTGCGGAACTGCTTCGAGCCAGCCTTCTGTATCGACCGACAACAAAGTGCTCATGTCGGCGGCATCTACTTTCAAGCCTGAAGTGTCGAGGTCGCTCACCACTGGCAAGTTGCCAATAGGTGAAGCCACTGCGCCAGCTGTTCCGTCGACACGTTCGAAGACCCACTTCAATACACGGCTGTTCTCGCCGTATCCCGGCCATAAGAAGCGGCCATCGGTGTCGCGGCGGAACCAGTTCACAAAGAAGATCTGTGGCAGGTTCTCGGGCTTTGCTGTGCTCCCCAGCTTCAACCAATGGCCAAAGTAGTCGGCCATGTTGTAACCGCAGAAGGGGAGCATTGCCATCGGGTCGAAGCGCAAGTTGCCAACGGCCCCAGCCTGAGCGGCTGTGGTCTCTGAGGCCATGATGGAACCAAGGAACACGCCGTGCTCCCAGTCGAATGCCTGAGTGACGAGTGGAACCGTGGTGCGACGGCGACCACCAAAGAGAATTGCCGAGATGGGCACGCCCTTCGGGTCTTCCCATTCAGCTGCAATTGATGGGCACTGTTCAGCTGGTGCGGTGAAACGTGCGTTGGGGTGCGCTGCAGGAGTTTCTGTTTCTGGAGTCCAGGCATTGCCCTTCCAGTCGGTGGCACGTGCAGGAGCGGTGTCGCTCATGCCTTCCCACCACACGTCGCCGTCTGGGGTGAGAGCCGTGTTGGTGAACAAAGAGTTACCCCACAATGTTTCCATTGCGTTGGCGTTGGTGTCGTAACCAGTTCCTGGTGCAACGCCGAAGAAACCTGCTTCAGGGTTGATGGCGTACAAACGGCCATCGTCACCAAACTTCATCCAGCAAATATCGTCACCAATGGTTTCGGCCTTCCAGCCTGGAATGGTGGGAACAAGCATGGCGAGGTTGGTTTTGCCGCAAGCTGAAGGGAATGCAGCCGCGATGTATTTGGCGACGCCCTTCGGGTTGGTGAGTTTCAAAATGAGCATGTGCTCAGCGAGCCAGCCATCGTCGCGAGCCATGACAGAAGCGATGCGCAATGCGAAGCACTTCTTGCCGAGGAGTGCGTTGCCGCCGTATCCAGAACCGAAGCTCCAAATTTCACGTGTCTCAGGGAAGTGAACGATGTACTTGTTGTCGGGGTTGCATGGCCATGAAGAATCGGCCTGACCCGGAGCAAGCGGTGCGCCAACAGAATGCACGCAAGGAACCCACTGGCTATTGCCCAGTACATCGAGTGCGCCTTGACCCATGCGCGTCATGATGCGCATGCTCACTGCTACGTATGCAGAGTCGGTGAGTTGAACACCGATGTGCGCAATAGGTGAACCAAGTGGGCCCATTGAGAAGGGAACCACGTACATGGTGCGTCCCTTCATAGCGCCGGCGTAGAGCGACTTCATTTCTCCGCGCATGACTTCTGGTTGACGCCAGTTGTTGTTGGGTCCAGCATCAGATTCATTTGCTGAACAAATAAAGGTGCGGTCTTCTACACGCGCAACGTCGCCTGGGTCAGAGTGTGCGTAGTAACTGTTGGGGCGCTTTGCTTCGTCGAGTTTGGTGAAGGTTCCTGCATCAACAAGTGATTGACAGAGTCGGTTGTACTCGTCTGCGGTTCCATCGCACCAGTAGATATCTTTGGGTTGCAAAATTGCAGCCCATTCATCTACCCATGTTTTTAACTTGGCGTTATTGGTAGTGGCGCTCATAGTGTGCACTCCTGTGTGAAGCCAATGTCGGCGCGCCGGCATCGAGTGAATTGGGGGATGACATATTCTTACGTACTGGTGACGTCAAAGAGAAATGTTACGACCCTGGAGTTGCCATGTCAGATTCTGAGCCAAGGCTGAGACGTGTGGCACGTCCGTTCTCGTCGAGGGTGAACACCACTCGTTGTCCTTGACGCAGCATGCGAAAGAGAGAGCCCTCGAGCGCATTGGGCGCGAGGTTGTAGTCGGCGAGGTCGGTATCGCACATGATGACCCCGTCGCCGGAGCCTGGGTCGTACGCTTTGACGATCCCTTGCATTGGTCTATTGACCGGCCTTAACGACCTTGCCCGACTTGATGCAGCCGGTGCAAACGTTGATGCGACGGGTGGTGCCTGAGATAACGGCACGGATGCGCTGAATATTTGGATTCCAACGACGCTTGGTACGCACGTGGGAGTGCGACACTGACATGCCCCACGATGGACCTTTTCCGCAAACTTCACACCTTGACGACATAGGGCATGACTCTAACAGCAAGATTTCCTAGACCCCAACTAGGAAACTGCGCTAAATAGGCACACCGAGTACAAAATCGTTACTCTTAGCGACGTGCCCACACTCGATCGGCTGTCCGCCGACCACTTCCGCCAGACCGTCGTCACCTTCCGCGACACGATGAAGGCCCATGCCGCAGGCATTAACCGTCTCAATGTGTACCCCGTTCCTGATGGTGACACCGGAACCAACATGTCACGCACGCTCGATGCCGTGGTGGCTGAACTCGATGGGGCATCTGACACCTTTGCCTCTACTTGCCAAGCTGTGAGTCACGGATCGCTCATGGGGGCACGCGGAAACAGTGGCGTCATTTTGTCGCAAATTTTGCGCGGTATTGCTGGCACCTTCTCCACAGTCACTGAAGTCAGCGGTGCAAAACTTGCAGAAGCATTGAAAGCAGCTTCGGTTGCTGCATATGACGCCGTGTTGAAACCTATTGAAGGAACCATTCTTACTGTGGTGCGCGAATCTGCCGATGCCGCAGTCATTGCTGCCGACGGTGGTGGGTCGTTACGTGCGGTGTTGCATAGTGCGCGCGTCGCTGGTCGTGCTGCGCTTGCAAATACTCCCGAGCAGTTGCCTGTCTTGAAGCAGGCGGGTGTTGTCGATGCTGGTGGCGCTGGTTTCTTGTTGTTGCTCGACTCTGCGATGCATGTGATCGACGGAGAAGCACTGCCAGAGCCAAGCGAAGATGCCGGCCCCGATCTAGATGCAATTACCCACGAGGTCAAAAGTGGTGAAGTAGATGTGAGTGAATTGCGCTACGAGGTGATGTTCTTACTCGACCTCGACGATGCGTTCGCTAAAGATTTTAAAAATGCCTGGGGAGAAATTGGCGATTCCATCGTGGTGGTGGGCGGCGATGGTCTATATAACTGTCAAGTGCACACCAACGACATTGGAGCAGCAATTGAAGCTCCACTCGCCTTGGGCGGACGGCCACGCGCCATTCGTGTCACCGACCTTTTTGAAGAAGTAGCAGAAGAGCATGCGAAACGTGATGAGCATGTCAAAGGAACGGGCGTGCATGCAATTGCGCATACCTCAACTTCTTTGCCGCCAGTCACGTGTGCCGTAGTGGCCGTAGCCAGTGGTGACGGCATCGCGGAACTATTCGGCCAACTCGGTGTTCATGGTGTGATTTCCGGTGGTCAAACGCTCAACCCGTCCACATCTGAATTGCTTGATGCTGTTGAGCGGATGAATGCGCAACAAGTAATTCTCTTGCCGAACAATAAAAACATCATTCCGGTTGCGCTTCAAGTTGCTGAACTCACTACAAAAGATATTCGTGTTGTTCCTACTTGCTCAATGCCCGAAGCCCTTGCTTGTCTTGTGGTGTACGACCCAGAGTCTTCCGCAGAGCACAATGCCCGAGAAATGATTGCGGCGGCGAACAGTGTGGTAACTGGGGAAATCACACAAGCAGTGCGCGATACCGACAGTGATGCCGGATCAATTACGGCTGGTGACTGGATTGGCATTGTGCGCGGCGACGGAATTGTTGCCATCGGCGGCACATGGCGTGCAGCGGCTGTACAACTCTTGGAAAACCTCATCACCCCCGAACGGGAAATTGTCACCATTTTGGAAGGTGTCGATGCCACGGCGGCAATGACCGAAGAGCTGCGGGCTTGGCTCGGTGAAAGCTTTGGCAATGTTGAAGTAGAAGTGCATCGTGGCGGACAGCCTTTGTACCCCTACTTGTTTGGTGTTGAATAAATATTGTGGCAACAAGTGCTGATGCTCAAGTAGCAACTGGTCCCATTACCTTTCGAGATCTGCACTCACGCAAAGTTGAGGAACTGCGTGGGGTTGGAGAAAAGCGAACCGCAGACCTGCACAAGCGCGGCATTTACAGCATTCTCGATTTGCTCATGGCGTATCCACGGCGTTGGGTAGACCGCACACACGAATGCCGTTTAAAAGATTTGCAACCCGGTGTAGAAGCAATGGTGCTTGTTGAAGTGCGCAGTGTGAATAAGCGCATGACAAAGAATCGTCGTTCGCTTGTCACCGCTGTAGTAGGAGATGGGTCGAGCAGGCTCACCCTCACTTTTTTCAACCAGCCGTATCGCGAGAAGCAGTTACGTGAAGGGCTCACCATTTCTGTTTTTGGTAAAGCCGATGAATATCGAGGTTCGTTGCAAATGACAAACCCTGTGGTCGACCTCATTGGCGATCGCACGGGGCGCATTGTTCCCATCTACCCTCAAAGCGAAGAGCATGGAATTAAAACCTGGGAGTTTGCGGGTTGGGTAGAAAATGCACTCTCGCGATGCGAAGCGCGTGGCATTCTCGACCCCTTGCCTGAAAGTGTTGCAGCCCAGTTAGATCTCATATCTCGCCATGAGGCTCTGCGCAATATTCATATGCCCGACACCATGGATACGAAAGAGGCAGCACGTCGGCGCTTGGCCTTTGATGAATTACTGCGTGTGCAGTTGGTGCTGGTAGGGAGAAAACACCAACTCGAGCGTGAAGCACTGGGCATTAGTCATTCCGCCTCTGGGAAAATGGTGCAGCAATTCATTAGCGCGTTGCCATTCCCACTGACCTCGGCACAACAACGTGCAATTGCGGAAATATCACGAGACCTCGTTGCTGGGCATCCGATGCATCGTTTGTTGCAAGGCGACGTGGGAAGCGGCAAAACAGTCGTGGCGGTTGCTGCATTGCTGCAGGCTGTTGAAGGCGGCTACCAAGGTGCACTCATGGCGCCCACCGAGGTGCTCACCGAGCAGCATGCGAGTGGTGTTCGTAAACTTTTAGAAGAGATTGTGGTGATCGACGCAGAAAATCTCTTTGGTAGCCGCCCGTTGCGGGTGGAAATGCTGACGAACCGCATCACTGGTGAACAGCGCCGAGATGTTTTGCAAGGCCTTGAAGAGGGAACAGTCGACATCGTTATTGGAACTCATGCGCTCATTCAAGACGCAGTGAAGTTCAACAAACTTGGTGTCGTCGTCATTGACGAGCAACATCGCTTTGGTGTTGAGCAGCGTGCTGCGCTGCGAGACAAGTCAATGCTGAACCCGCAAGGCCTACCCATTGTTCCCGATGTGTTGGTGATGACCGCTACTCCGATTCCGCGTACTGCTGCAATGACGGTGTACGGCGACCTCGATGTGAGCGTGCTCGACGAGTTGCCGCCTGGTCGCACGCCAATTGAAACGATGTGGGCAAGTGGAGAACAAAGTGAAGCAGACCTGTGGGCTGAAGTTCGTACTGCCGTCAAACTCGGTCAACAGGCGTTTGTGGTGTGTCCGCTCATTGACGAAAGTGAAAAAATTGAGGCGGCCGCCGCAGAAGACACTTTTCAAAAATTGGGTTTCGGAGAGTTGAAAGGCCTGCGGTTGGGTTTGCTGCACGGGCGAATGTCGTCTCAGGACAAAGAAACCGCAATGGAATCTTTCCGTCGTGGAGAAACCGATGTGCTGGTGGCAACCACTGTTATTGAAGTGGGGGTTGATGTTCCTAACGCCACCATGATGGTGGTACTCGACGCCGATCGCTTTGGTATTGCTCAGTTGCACCAGTTACGGGGTCGCGTTGGCCGCGGAAAAATCGCATCAAGGTGTTGGTTGGTCACGAAACCTCCAGAGTCGGGTGAACTCATTCACGAACCCGGCCCGCGGGTTGAAGCTTTAGTGCAAACAACCGATGGTTTTTTGCTTGCAGAGATCGACTTGGAACTGCGTGGAGAGGGCACTCTCATGGATTCGCATCAGCGCGGAACTAGCGATCTGCGTCTTGCCTCGTTGCGCAGTGACAGAGAACTTATTGAACACGCTCGAGCAACAGCAATTGCCATCATCACGCAAGACCCCACGTTGGAAAAACACAGTGAGTTAGCCGACGAGTTGCGTATTTTGCTCACTGCCTCGGAAGAAGAGTTCCTCGCGCGCAGCTAAACGTCAGGTTGGTCGGCCTGATCTTCTTCTATGCCCAAGTCTTCGGCGGTGAGAACAAGGTCCCACCTATCGAGGCAATCGCGACATCTGTAGGCAACGACATCACCTACAAGCCACTCATCGTCTTCGCGAGGAGGGGTAATGAGGTGGGCTGGGCCTCCACAGTCAACGCAGATGATGGAAGGCGAAGGTGAAGTCATGCCCGTAGTCTTACTGGTATGCGAGTTGTTGCAGGTGATCTTCGCGGGCGCCGTATCGAAGGCCCAGAAGCCGAGGCCACTCGGCCCACCACCGACAAAGTGCGCGAAGCGGTCTTTAATGCACTCAACAGCATGAACGCAGTACGCGAAGAACGAGTGATTGATCTCTTCGCTGGGTCGGGTGCGTTGGGCATTGAAGCGTTGTCGCGTGGAGCTGCTCATTGCGTGTTTGTGGAAAATAACCGTTCAGCACTGGGAGTGTTACGTGGCAATCTTGCGGCTCTTGGCCTCGAGGGTCGGTCAACTGTTGTCGTGCTCGACATTGCGGCGCAGAGTTCACGGCAGCGTTTAGGGGAACTCCTCGCCGCAACTCATTTGGTGCTTGCCGACCCTCCATATAGATATGAACATTGGGAAGCGCTTTTTGACGCAGTGCTCCATTTGGCCCCCAGCGACGTCGTGGTAGTCGCCGAGACGGAAAGTCGATGTGCGATTCACGAAACTGCGCCAAATGGCTGGGAAATGAGTCGAACTCGTGCCTATGGACGAACATCCGTCGGTTTTTTCGTGCGCAGTGAACTACCGTAGGAGGCGATATGGCAACTGTTCTGTACCCCGGGAGTTTTGACCCCATCCATTTAGGGCACCTCGACATCATCGAGCAGGCATCTCGTCTTTTCGGGAAAGTTGTCGTGGCCATTTTGCACAACCCAGAAAAGCATGGGGGAGTATTCAGTGTCGATGAGCGTATTGCTCTCATCCAGGTCGCATTGGAATCGGCCAAAGTGAAAAACGTCGAGATCCACGCATTTCCTGGTTTAGCTGTCGATGCAGCACGAGTGGCGCAAGCAGATTTCATGGTGAAAGGTCTGCGTAACTCCGGAGATTTTGAAATTGAACAGCAAATGGCACACACCAACTTTGCTGTTGCAGGAATCCCCACGGTGTATCTGCCGTGCAGCCCCGCCTATACGTCGGTGAGCAGCAGGTTCATCAGAGAAATTGCTCAGTACGGTGGCGACCCATCATCAATGGTGCCGGCCAATGTTGCACATGCTTTAAAGGAGTTGTTTTCATGAGTTACGACGAGAGTTACGAAAATGCACGTCCTATCGCTCCGCAAATGGGTGATGCAGAACTTTTGCTCAACGATGTCATCGACATCATCGTCAATGCACCAAACATGCCGCTGTCCAGCACGCCGCGTATCGACCGCGATCAAATTATTGGGTACCTGCAAGAAGCGCAGGCGCTATTGCCTGAAGAACTGCGCCAAGCGCGCTGGATGCTGAAAGAGCGCCAAGAGTTTTTAAACAAAACCAAGCGCGAAGGCGACGAAATTCTCGATGCCGCACGTGTGCAAGCAGAGCGCATGGTGCAGCGCACTGAAGTGGTGCGCGCAGCCGAGTCGCGGGCACGCAGCATTTTGGAAGCAGCAGAAACCGACGCACGTCGTATTCGTATGGAAACAGAAGACTTCCTCGATCAGCGCTTGGGCAGCTTTGAAATTTTGCTCGATCGCCTCATGAAAACTGTTGCCAGTGGTCGTCAGCGTTTGGCAATTGGTCAAGAAGAAGAACAGGTCAAAGAGCCAACCGGCGAGATGCAGGTGTTCTTCGACCAAGACCGTTTCTAGAGGAACCATGTCGTCAAGCGCACGCCACCCTTCACCTCTCACGGGTTTATTGGTGAACGCCGCAGAACTTTTGCGGCGTCCCGGTAACTGGAAAGATGTCGATATCGATGTTGAATCGAAACATTTTGAATTCGAAGACCAGCGACTGTTGCCCCAACTCGTCAGCATTCACCTTCATCTCGAGTGCAGTAACAATGGAATAGTGCTCTCGGGCAATGTCAGTGCACAGTGGCACGACCAATGTTGTAGATGCTTAAAAGATATTTCTGGTGTTGCAGTGGGCGAGGTGAGCGAGATCTATCAGCGCGAGATCACCGACCCCGATGCGTACCGTTTAGAAAGCGATCAGCTCAATTTGGCCCCGATGGTGCGCGAACATGTGCTCTTGGCGGTGCCCGACACCCCCGTGTGTCGGCCCGACTGCCCAGGCTTGTGCCCTGTATGCGGTGCCGACAAGTCGACTCCTGAAGGGGCCATCTGTGGCTGTTCTGAGACCCCGGTTGACCCACGATGGGACGCCCTGCGGGATCTTGGCAGCCAGTTTCCTCAGTAATTCTCGCCCTTCGGGGTTGCCGATGAGGGGGAGTGTGCCGATATCATCAAACGGCTAGTTGAGCGCACATCCAGGTGGCGCCAAGTTCGACGGAGAAAATTGTGGCTGTTCCTAAAAAGAAAACTTCCAAAATGAAGAGCCGTAGCCGTCGGTCGGCGAACATGAAAATGACGGTGCCTTCACGCAGCGTGTGCCCACGTTGTGGTGTGGCAAAAAAGCCACACATCGTGTGTGGTGGTTGCGGCTGGTACAAAGGTCGCACCGCGGTAGAAGTCGCTTAGTCCCGTGTTGCCAGTCGCGGTTGACGCGATGGGTGGCGACCGTGCCCCCGAAGAAATCATTCAGGGTGTTTTAGAAGCTATTGCTGCAGGTATTCCTTGCGCCCTTGTTGGCCCCGACAATCTTGCCTCGCTGACCTCGTTAGATATTTCTGGCATTCCTCACATCATTGCCAACGAAGTCATTGCAATGGATGAAGATGCCGCCGGCGGCGTGCGTCGCAAAAAAGACTCCACGTTGGTACGCAGCGCTGAAGCAGTGCGAGACGGAGCAGCAAGTGCCATGATCTCTGCCGGGAACACCGGAGCAACCATGGCTTCTGCGCTCTTGCGGATGGGTCGTATTAAGGGCGTCAATCGTCCGGCTATTGCCACACCAATTCCTGTTCCAGGTGGTCGCCCAACTGTTCTTCTCGACGCTGGCGCCAATGCCGATGTACAAGCCGAATGGCTGACCCAGTTTGCGCTCATGGGCAGTATCTATTCAAAGAATCGTTATGGCGTAGAAACGCCACGCGTGGGCTTGTTGTCGATTGGTGAAGAACCAGGCAAGGGCGACTCGTTGCGCAAAGAATCTTTCGAGCTCTTGTCAGCAGCGTCTGGTTTTCATTTCATTGGCAACGTTGAAGGTCGCGACATCATGACCGACGATGTCGACGTGGTGGTAACCGACGGCTTCACGGGCAACGTGGTGTTGAAAACTCTTGAAGGAAGTTTGAAGACAGTTATCAAGGCGCTCTTTGGCGCATTTGGTTCCACCCCTGAATACCAAGAACATGCCAATGCGCTTTTGCCAGCGCTTCTTCCGTTGTATGAAACCCTCGACCCCGATTCCACTGGTGGGGCCATATTATTGGGCGTCGATGGCGTCTGCATCATTTCTCACGGGTCTTCTGGGGCGCGAGCCATGTTGAATGGCATCAAAGTGGCCAAAGAAATGGTCGACTGCAACATAGTCAACGAGATTCGTCAGGCCATTGGTCTACAGTCAACAGATCAGTAAAAGGAGTCATTCCATGTCATCAATCGATCGTGCCGGAGTATTCACCATCATCCGCGACCAACTCTCAGAAATTCTTGAAATTGAAGCGAGTGCAATTTCAGAGGGCCAGTCATTTTCCGACGACCTCGATGCCGACTCATTGGCACTCATCGAACTTGTTGAAGCACTAGAAGAAGAACTCTCGACCATTGTTCCGAACTTTCGCATAGATGACGAAGATCTCCAAGACCTCAAAACTGTGCGCGATGCCGTTGACTATGTGTTCGGGCGCATCTCGAAGGGCGCTTAACTCCCGTGGGCGACTCTGCTTCGCTCGGCGTTTCTTCTCCAGAGTCGTTGCTTGCTGTGTGTGCGGCATTCCAGTACGAGTTTCGTAATCCACAATTATTGCAAGATGCCTTTTTGCATCGTTCATGGCAATCAGAACATGGTGCCGAGCGTTCGAATGAACGTTTGGAATTTCTTGGCGATGCAGTGTTGGGCTGGGTAGTTGCCGATATTGCCTATCGACAATTCTCTGAACTTCCTGAAGGCCGTCTCACCGACCTTCGCAAAAGCGTGGTGAGCGCCACTGCACTCGCTCGCATTGCTCGCGGCATTCATCTTGGCGATGCTTTGTTATTAGGAAAAGGTGAAGATGCAGCGGGCGGTCGCGACAAAACTTCATTGTTGTCTGACGCTTTTGAAGCAGTCGTCGGTGCCATTTATTTAGATGGCGGAGCCGAGGCCGCATTCAGCGCAGTAGAGGCAGTGTTGCTTCCCGCAATGCAAGAAGCACTCCCCAATATCGATCGCCTCGATTTCAAAACAGTCTTGCAAGAACAGGTGGCTCGCTTGGGTCTGAACCCTCCTGAGTATTCGGTGGAAAGTATTGGTCCCGACCACGATAAAACTTTCACCGCCTCTGTGCGGGTAGGGAAGTTGGAAACCTTTGGTGTGGGTCGTTCAAAAAAAGCAGCAGAGCAAGTAGCGGCACAAGCCGCGTGTGATCTTCTCGATGCCTGAGCTTCCCGAAGTGGAAACGGTGCGCCGCAGCGTGGAAAACGCAGTGGTGGGAGCACGCATTACGCAAGTAGAGGTGGGTCGCGAACGTACAGTTCGGCGCAGCAGCAAACAAGCGCTTATTGCAGGGCTGCAGGACGAAGCCATTGTTGCTGCACGGCGCCACGGCAAGTATTTGTTATTCGACTTATCGTCGGGCAACGTCATGATGGTGCACCTACGTATGAGCGGGCGTCTATTGCTTGCTACGCCTGGCGACATTCGAGAAAAGCACACACACGTGGTGCTGACGCTAGAGAAAAAGAATGAAGAGTTACGCGAATTGCGCTTTGTTGACCCACGAACATTCGGTGAAGTGGTGGTGTACAACCCCGACGACGACAACCCAGAAGAGGGAACAGAATCGCTTGTTCCCGAGGTAGCGCGGCTGGGGCTCGACCCACTCACGGGCAACTTCACTTTTGATGCCTTTCGCGAACGGTTCACAAAGGGAAATCGTGGGGTAAAGGCATTGCTGCTCGATCAGTCGGTGGTGGCCGGCATTGGCAATATCTACGCCGATGAGATCTTGCATCGTGCGCGACTGCGTTGGAACCACCTCAGTGCAACTTTGTCGGTCAAACATCTGCGAGAACTTCATGGGCATATCGGTGAAGTGCTCGCCGAAGCAGTTGCAGCGGGCGGGTCTACCTTGGCCGACACTCAATATGTCGATGCCCTCGGTAAGGAAGGGATCTTCCAAACCGAGCATCGGGTCTACGCTCGGCAAGGTGAGAGGTGCCTCACCTGTGGGCGCGGAATCATCAAAAGGGTGATGGGTGCAGGCAGATCAACGCACTTTTGCCCTGTTTGTCAGAAATAAGGCCGCTTCAGCTATCGGAATATAGATCGGGGTGTCATTTCGGATACTGTCATTTCGCTGTGTTTTTGAAAACTCTCACCATGAAAGGCTTTAAGTCTTTTGCCGATACAACGGCAATGGAACTTGAACCTGGCGTCACCGTTGTTGTCGGGCCAAACGGCTCGGGCAAATCGAACGTGGTCGACGCCATTGCCTGGGTGTTGGGTGCACAGGCCCCATCTTCTGTGCGCAGCCAAAAGATGGACGACGTCATTTTTGCAGGTACAGCAAAGCGTCCGGCACTTGGCCGCGCTGAAGTGCTTCTCACCCTCGATAACTCTGCAGGCTTATTGCCCATGGAGTTCACCGAAATTACGGTGGGCCGAACATTGTTCCGCAGTGGTGAAAGTGAATACACCATCAACGGTGTGGAATGTCGATTGCTCGATGTTCAAGAACTCTTATCAGATGCCGGCGTAGGCCGCCAACAACACGTCATTATTAGCCAGGGCCAAATTGATGCGGTGCTGAACGCGCGCCCCGAAGACCGCCGGGCAATTATTGAAGAAGCCGCTGGTGTATTGAAATATCGCAAACGCAAAGAAAAAGCTGAACGGCGCCTTGACGGTACAGAAGCAAATCTTTTGCGCGTGCAAGACCTCATTCGCGAAGTGCGTCGCCAGTTGCGACCATTAGAGCGTCAAGCCGATGCGGCTCGCCGACATGGGGCATTGGTTGCTGAACTCAGTATTTTGCAGCTCTACATTGCTGGTCAAGAAATTTTGTCGGCAAAAGGGAAACTTGCAAGCATTGCAGTGGAGAAAAATGCTGCAGTAGAAAAAGAACAAGCCATTCGTACCCGTATGGCGGAACTCGATGTCTTGGTTGCTGCAAGCGAAGCTGAACTTACTGCCCTTGGCGACACGGGCGTGAGTGACCAGCTGGTACGTGTAGAGCAACTGCGCGAACGTTCACGCGGTCTTTCGGCGCTGTTGGCAGAACGACGTCGTTCCATGGAACGTGATCGCAGTCAGTTCATGGACTCCGATGTCATGGCATCACTCGAGACTGATGCCTTTGCGTTGCGTAGCGAACTTGAAGAAATTGATTCTGCACTCGCAGCGCTGTCGCCAGAGGCCGATGATCTTGCATTGCAAATCTCCGACTTTGAAGCACGACGCGAAGCCGATGGGGAAGATGCACTTCCTGAATTACCAGTACCAGTAGCGGCAAGTGCTGCAGCAGAAGTACGTGGTGAATTGCGCACGTTGCACAACAACGACGAACGTGACCGTGCTGAATTGCAGCGGGTAAGCACACGTATTGCGCAACTCGAAGAACGTGCAGAGCGCTTGTTGAACGATGTTGAACGGTTGGGCAACGAATATGAAAATGCCGAGGCCGCTGCAGAGCTCCTAGAAAACCAAGTGGGCGGAGCTTCAGAGCGCCGTTCTGCCGCCGAGGTGGCTTTCGACTCCATCACACAAGTTGCTTCTATCGCCAGTGCACAACGTGCGCACTGGAGTGCTCGTGTAGAGGTTTTGCGCGAGGCGCTCGAGGCTGCACGAAGCCGGGCGGGTCTACAACACTTGAAAGATGTTTCTGGTGTAGTAGGTGCCTTAGTCGACCTCGTCACTATCGATACTGGTCGTGAAGAAGCGGTCAACGCTGCACTTGGCGACGCCATTGCTGGCATTGTGATGTCCGATGTCGATGCTGCTCGCAATGCGCTGAGCCAGCTCGATGTGAAGAGTTTGCAAGGCGCGGTTCTTGCTTTAGGTGGCTCGAATACCGTTCAACCTGCACAGCAGCCAGCTGGTGCGCTGTTGGTGCGTCAGTTTGTGCGCGCCAATGGTGGTCAATACGAATCATCGGTGAACGCGCTACTCGATCGGCTGCTTGCCAACAGCGTTTGTGCAACGTCGTGGGGTGCTGCAGTAGAAATTGCGCTGAACAACCCACAACTATTTGTAGTGACCGAGCGAGGCGACCGATTCGGTGCAACGGGCTGGCGTCTTGGTGCTCAGGGAGATGCGGTTACTGCAAGTGCGCTTGAAGATGCCATTGAAAGTTCGGCTATAGCCACCACTGAAGCCGAGCGACGTGAAGGCGAGTTGAGTCGTGCCCGTGCAGAAGTTCTCACTGCTCGTGAAGCACTTGCCGATATTGAGCGTCGACATGATGTTTTGAAAACTGCTCGCTTATCGGCTGCCGACTCATTGTCGAAAGTCACCTCAGAGCGTCGTGAAGTAGTTGCTGAAACAGACGCTGTTCGCTCGCAACGCGACGATGTGGGTGCTCGCGTGGAACGCGCTGCTCAGCGCATTAGTGAACTTGAAGCTCTCTTGCCAAGGTTGGAAGCCGACGAGGCTCACGAAGCCGAAACGATGCGCGCAATTGGTGCTGCACGCGCCAGCCTCGACGCGCAGGCCTCCGATTTTGCGCTTCGTCAAAAAGATCTCGAAGTGCGCACTGTTGGCTTGCGTGAACGTAAGCAGTTTGTTGAACGGCGACTCAGTGAAACTGAATCGCGCCTCACCGCCGATACCGAAGCACGTGCTGCGGCTTCTGGTCAGCGGGAGCGTATTGAGAAATCATTTATCGCAATTGTTGCTCTCAGTGAACTCGTCGACCAGCATCGCATTACAACTGAGGCTCTGTTGCAGCAGCTGCACGAAGCACGCCGTAAGCAGAGCGATGAAGTGCGTTCGGTTGCACAACGACTCGATGAAGCCCGGCGTGAACGCAGTGCCAGTGAAAAAGCTCTCGACGATGCACGTGAACGTGGCCGCCGTACTGAAATTGAAGAAGCAGAAATGCGGATGCGCCTCGAAGCTTCTATTGAAGCACTGCGCCGCGATCTTGAAGTAGAGCCTGAAGTTGCTGAAGCAGCTGAAGCTCCTGAAGTTCCTGCAGGTCTCACTCCTGTTGCCCGTGCTCGCGACCTTGAGCGTGAACTGCGTTTAATGGGGCCAATCAACCCGTTGGCACTTGAAGAGTTCACCGAATTGCAAAAGCGCAATGAGTTTCTTGAGGCACAACTTGAAGATGTGCGCAACACGCGTCGCGACCTCTTGCGTGTCATCAAGGCTGTAGACGAAGAAATTCAAACCGTCTTTACTACTGCGTACGCCGATGTGGCACGTAACTTTGGCGAGCTCTTCGAGATGCTCTTCCCAGGCGGTAAAGGCACCCTCGTTCTCACGAGCCCGCAAGACATGTTGAATACGGGTATTGAAGTAGAAGCAAAGCCCGGTGGAAAGAACATTAAGAAGCTTTCACTGCTCTCTGGTGGAGAACGTTCGCTCACCGCTTTGGCTTTCTTATTTGCTGTATTCCGTAGCCGCCCGTCTCCGTTCTACGTAATGGACGAAGTGGAAGCAGCGCTTGACGACCCAAACCTCACACGCTTTTTGAGTTTGCTCACAGAGTTCCGCAACGATGCGCAACTCATTGTGGTGAGCCACCAAAAGCGCACCATGGAAGCTGCCGATTGCCTCTTAGGTGTCACGATGCAACCTGGTGGTTCATCGAAGGTCATCGTGGAACGTAATTCATCTTCCGGCAATGAATGAGTAAACACCTACTGAAGCGAGTTGTATGAATTCTGCCCCCATCATTTTGTTAGTTCTTGTAGGACTCGTCCTACTTTTTGGCATCGGCGTGGTGGTGTTCAACCGCCGCAAATCTGCACTTCCTGAATCCATTGAAGATTCGGCACCGGTTCTTGTTCCAAAAGTCGTTGAAGCGCCAGCCACATCTCCTGCGGCGGTAGCGGTTGTCAGTGAAGTTGCAGTTGAAGCTGAAGAACCCGAGCCCACACCAGGTGCGGTGCGACGGTTCGCACGTGCGGCCGGAATTTTCAATGGCTCTTTTGCTGTATTGCGCGGAAAAGACAAAATCACGAGCGAAACATGGGACGAGCTTGAAGAAACTCTTCTTCGAGCTGACGTTGGTCTCAAAACAACAACAGCGCTGCTCGATACCTTGAAGTCACGTGTTGGTCGTAAAGACATCAGCACACCGCAAGAGTTGCTCGATGCGTTGCAAGGTGAGATGGCTGGTCAGTTGAGCAGCAACTCGCGTGAGTTGCAATTTGATAGTTCAGTGAAGATGCCAAACATTTGGCTCTTTGTTGGGGTGAACGGCGTGGGAAAAACCACCACCATTGGCAAAGTTGCATTTGCTCAAAAAGCTTTAGGTCGTTCGGTGCTGTTGGCAGCAGGAGATACCTTTCGTGCAGCAGCAGGTGAACAATTGGAAACATGGGCACAGCGCGCCGAGGTTCCGATTGTTCGCGGCAATGAAGGCGGCGACCCCAGCGCCGTGATTTTTGATGCTGTTCAAAGCGCTGCGGCAAATAATCGCGAGCTCGTACTTGGCGATACGGCTGGTCGATTGCAGAATAAGTCGAATCTGATGGAAGAACTGAAGAAGGTTCGTCGTGTTGCTGAGAAGGAAGCCGGAACAGTGACAGAAGTACTTTTAGTGATCGATGCAACAACCGGACAAAATGGTTTATCGCAAGCGGAACAGTTTGCTTTAGCTACCAACGTGACAGGCGTAGTCCTTACAAAGCTTGATGGTTCTGCCAAAGGAGGCATCGTTTTTGCCATTGAAACCCAGTTGGGCATCCCTGTGAAATTAGTAGGTCTAGGTGAAACCATTGGCGACCTTGTGCCGTTTGACCCCGAAGAATACGTGCGGGAACTTTTCGCAGAGGCGTAACGTCTGAGGAGTATGAACACTTCTCCTTTCCGCTCAGTTCTCATTGTTTGTGGCGTCGCTACTTTTGGGCTGGTTGCCTGTGGTGCTCAAGAGTCGCAACCGCAGCCCATCTCATTTTCACTTGCTGCGTCAACGCGTTCGGCAAGCGATGTAGTAGGTGCTCCTGAGTCGAGCAACAGCAATTCAAAAATCATGGCACCGAACTATTCGGTGGAATATGTGGTCGATGGAAAACTTGCCGACCTTGGCCAAGAAGCGTCAAGTTGGCGCGCACAAACCAATGTTGTTGCGAGCGATGCAGACCTGAAGAAAATTGCTACAGCACTTGGCGTCAAAAATACTGAGGTGCAAACTTCGTCTGGCGACCCGTATCTCAGTTGGTATTACTCCGGTGCTGTCTCTTCTGAAGCATCTTCTCCTCCTAGCGTTGGCATGAGTGATTCGGATGCAGAAACAACAGCACCAGATCGAACTGTGGTTTCCCCGCCAGTACCTGAAAATGTGCCCACGAAGGAAGAGGCTCAATCCATTATTCAGAAAATGATGGCGAAAATGGGTGTTGACGTAGACGATGCGAACATTGAAATCAATGGCGATGAGTACGGCATATGGGCAACTGCCTGGAAAACTTTTGATGGCATGCGTTCACCGATGTCGTGGAACATTGGTCTCGGTGCAAATGGTGCAGTGACCTATGCGCAAGGCAACTTTTTGAAATTTGATCGAGGTGCAAATTATCCAGTCGTGAACACCACTGAAGCGGTCAAGCGTTTAGGCAATCCGCGTTATTCAGGTTGGTTTGGGTATGGCGCAGTGAGCAGCAAAGAAGTTCTTGCAAAAGACAGTGCAACCATTCCCTCGCAAGAAGTTGTAGTGCAAACAATTCGTCTCACCAAGGTTTCTGCTTCGCTCACGCCAGTCATTGCTAGCGACAAAACATTGTGGTTGCTTCCGTCGTATGAATACCTCACCTCTGACGGGTACACAGTGAGCACGCTTGCTCTTGACGACAAATACATCGACCAAACACCAACAAGTACGGTTCCCGATAACGATGTCAACGTCACTACGCCCGATGCTGGCAGTGGAAGCTCTGGCTCCTCAACAGGGGGAACTCCTGCGGTCGATGGGGGAGTAGTTGAACCCGCACCTGCGCCACAAACCATTTTGCCCACCGAGAAAGACGCAAAAGCTTTGGTCGGCCTCAATGAAGATGAAGCAGTCAAGATCATCGAAGGAAACGGCTGGACCTACCGCATTGGTTCGCGTGATGGTGAACAGTTCATGTTGACCGAGGACTATTCAGCATCTCGGCTCACGTTGGGTATCGAAAA
>WLST01000027.1 GCA_009711295.1 Actinomycetota bacterium
AAATACATCGAATGCACCAGCAGTGGCAAAAGCTTCTAGATGAGCCGTAGAGAGTTCTGGCACTGCGCGCACCACGTGCTCCATGGTGTCGAAGGGTTGCGCCTCTTCTATTTTCTGTGCCAATGAGCTACTCACCCCGCGTACCGCAGACAGGCCCATGCGTACAGCAAGCCCGCTTGTAGAGGAAGCACTCTCGACCAAAGATGCCGATGCTTGTGAAGCATTGATGCACGGAGTGAGCACCTCTACCCCATGGCGACGCGCATCGCGAGCCAGTGAATGTGGCGACCAAAAACCCATGGGCTGTGCATTGAGTAACGCCGCACAGAAAATAGCGGGTTCGTGATATTTAATGTATGCCGATGCATAGACAAGATACGCAAAGCTCACCGAGTGACTTTCGGGAAATCCGTAACTAGCAAACGCTTCCATCTTGCGGAAAATGGTGTCGGCAATTTCACCAACAATGCCTCGCTCTTTCATGCCGTGAAAGAGGCGCTCGCGAAGTTTTTCCATTTTTGCTTGTGATCTTTTTGAACCCATGGCCTGACGTAGTTGGTCGGCTTCACTTGGCGTAAAACCAGCAACATCAATAGCCATTTGCATGAGTTGTTCTTGAAACAACGGCACACCCAGTGTTTTGCCCAGACTCTTTTCAAGGAGTGGATGCAAATAGGTAATGGGCTCTTGCCCATTGCGCCGGCGAATGTATGGATGCACAGAACCACCTTGAATGGGCCCAGGGCGAATGAGGGCTACCTCGACAACAAGGTCGTAAAAGCGTCGCGGTTTCAAGCGCGGCAGCGTTGCCATTTGCGCCCGCGATTCAATTTGAAAAACGCCCACCGTGTCGGCACGACACAACATGGCATAGACCTCGTCTTCTTGTGGCAAACCTGCAAGATCGAGTGGTTCGCCGCGATGTAGTTCAATGAGATCGACTGCGTTATGCAAAGCCGAGAGCATGCCGAGACCCAACAGGTCGAATTTCACCAAGCCGGCCGCAGCACAGTCGTCTTTATCCCATTGCAACACACTGCGCTGTTGCATTGTTGCCCACTCAACTGGGCACACCTCACTGACTGGCCGGTCGCAAATAACCATGCCACCCGAGTGCACACCAAGATGACGAGGATGGTGGAGCAATTGTGCTGCTAAAGACTGAACATTGTCGGGAAGATCTTCGGGGTCGACCTTTTCGCCTTGTGCAATGTGGTGGCCCAATGCTTTTGCAGCATCGCGCAGCGCAGAACGCGACCGGTATGTAATGACATTGGCAACCTGCGCTGCATGCAAACGGTCGTAGCGCTGGAATACGTATTGAATGACCTCTTCGCGCCTGCCACTTTCAATATCGATATCGATGTCGGGCGGCCCATCGCGCTCGGGCGACAAAAAACGCTCGAACAACAAGCCAAGCGACACCGCATCGGCGCGCGTAATGCCAAGAGAAAAACACACTGCACTATTTGCCGCACTGCCACGGCCTTGGCAAAAAATATCGTTGTCGTTACAAAATTGAACAATGTCCCATACCACTAAGAAATAGCCCGCAAAACCAAGAGTTTCAATGACATCGAGCTCATGATGAATGACAGACCAGGCACGTGCCCGCAACGACAATGTGTCGTCGGCATGAGTAGGTGGTGGCCCGTATCGGCGCTGTGCACCTTCGGCAACCAAATGACGCAAGTACTCCATCTCGTTCATGCCAGAAGGGCACGGATACGGCGGTAATCGCGGTGCAATGAGTGCAAGGTCGAACGAACACTCTTTCGCAATATCGGCAGCGAGGTCTACCACCCCGGGGTAGCGTGCGAAATATTTTTCTTGCTCGGCACCTGAACGCAGCATTGCCGTTGCTGCAAATGGCAACAGATGGTCAATATCGTTCAGCGAGCTGCGTTGACGAATGGCAGCCATTGCTGTGGCCAGCGAAAACTCTGTAGTTGTTGCATACTGCACATTGTTCGTTGCTACACATTGCACATTGCAACGCGCAGCAATACGCACTAGTTCGTCGTTACGTGCTGCATCGAGCGGGCCGCCATGATGCACAAGTTCTATATAAACATTGTTGGCACCAAATGCATCGATGAGTTGGTACAGCTTGCGTTCGCCTGCCTGGGGCCCATGTTCAATGAGGGCTTTGCTGACTACTCCTTCTACGCCACCAGTCAGCACCTTCCATGACCCGCGAGAGAACCCAGCGAGATCGGCCATGTGAAATTGCGGTTCATTTTTGACACCAGCGAGCTGCCCATGCGTAATAGCTTGCGATAAGTGTGCATAACCTTGGGGTCCTTGAGCCAAGAGCACAACGTGCCCAACATCGTGCTCGTTAGCAAAACGAGGTGAGACCTCTACGCCGAAAACAGTGGGTAGCTGCAACTGCCGCGCCGCTTCAGCAAAACGCACCACCCCATACAGGCCATTGCGATCGGTGAGAGCAAGCGCTTGCAGACCAAGAGCTACAGCATGCTGTGCAAGTTGCTCTGGAGAAGATGCTCCGGTGAGAAAAGAAAAATGCGACTGGCAGTGCAATTCGCCATAACGCTGCTCACGATGAAAACTCACTCATGGGAGTTTAGCGAACATATGTTCGTATGAGTTCCTGGGCCCGCACTAGTGCTCCGACAAGCCCCATATCGGCAATTTTTCCGGCTTCTTCCCACGAAAACCAGCGTACTTGTTGGCTTTCCTCTGCCCCAGGGGCGGGCACCTCGAGGTGGTCGGCAAGCAAGAGGTACCGCAAGTCGAGGTGCGTATGGCCCCGTGGCCCCGGGTGAACATCGAGATGGAAGAACACTGCGCCACTCTCGGGGTGGCGCACATGCAGCCCCGTTTCTTCTTGGGCTTCGCGCAATGCACCTGCGCTGGGGTGTTCATCTTTTTCAATATGCCCACCAGGTTGCAACCACAAATTGAGTCGCTTGTGCAAGTGCAACACCGTTGCTTCGCTACTGACCACTACACCAGATGCTGTGACATGTGTGGTGTGCGCATGCTCATTACACGGGTCAGTGAGTTGAACTACCTCACGGCGAAAAGTTGCTAGCGACTCAACTTCACGAGCATCGACAGGTTGATGGTGTGCAACGAGTGCGAGTAGTTCATCGACTGCAAGTGATGTCATACCTAGAGTCTCTCAGGAATACACCGCGACGAGCCACCATGTGCGGTGCTCAAGCATGACGAGCCACCCATGCTCTTGTTCTCCGTCGTCAACAAGACATTGCATGCGCACCACACGCCGCTGCCGCAGTGGGTCCCACCAGCGCTCTTCAACGGGCCATGGGCCATGCCACGTACGCACCGAGAAGAGCTGTTCATGACGGCGTATGTACTGCGGCTCTGAACGCACATGATGCCTCCCAGACACTTCTACTGCCATGTGATGACAGTTCAGCACCTCAATTTTTTCCGGCGGGAAAATATTAAGCATCGGCGCATGCTGCCCCATATCGCCACTCCATAGTGCAGGCCGCAATACACCAGGGGTTACCCGGTGAACAGTGGCATCGTGGCGCACAAGGTCGACGCGATGTGCTGGCACAAGTTCATACTCACGCGTGATGTCGCGACCACCTCGCCACTCGGGAACACGTACATGGTCTTGACCCACCACGCCAGCTACTCGAGCAATAGCCATGCGTGCCGCAGCGTCGCTTTCGCTGCGACCGCCCCACAAGCGTGGCTGTTCATGGCCAATAGGGACCGTGTTTTGTACGTTGACTGCAATGTTGTGCACCCCAGCGGTGAGCCCTGATGATTCTTCAAGCCATGTTGTTACTTGCCATCGCACACGCTCGAGAAGACCTCGTTCGTGAAAACCCGCTGCGCTGTACCACACCCGTTCAGAAATATCGTCGTGCTCGGTAGTGAGAGTAACCACCACACGACACATTGCCAGGTGCTCCCCTTGCAACTTTTCCATGAGTGGTGCAATGAGCTGTTGGACAGATGCCAAAACAGTTTCTACCGCCACAAGTGGCTCTTCATAGTCGCTCTCGGCGTAATACAAAGTAGGAATTTTTTCGGTGAGCGCAGGGTGCAGATCGGCACCACCACACAGTGTGTGCAACATATTGCCATCGGGACCAAATCGATCGGCAAGAAGCTGTTTACTTGTTGCGGCAACTTTTCCACACGTAGATAAACCCAACCGGAAAAGAAGCGACAGGGTGTTGGCAGAAACATCGACAAATTGCTCGAGGTGTCGCACATCGATATTGGCCAAGAACTCTGCTGTTTCACCTGCAGGAACAACGAATAAAGGTTGTGCCATACGGGCTGCGATGAGCCCCGCAAGGCGTCCGTCGGCAATACCGATGGTGAGCACCACATGCTCGGGGGCACACGAAAATAGCTGTTCTGCTACTGCTTTTTCACCACCAAAATATCGAGTGGGTCCACGCATTGGCACAAGCACATGTTCATCGTCGACAATTTCAATGAGTGGAGCAATGGCTGTAATTTCCTGCGCTAACGCATTGAGTTGCCGAGCATCGATTCCTACTGCACGCACAATGGCAACGCGATATGAATAATGATTTTTCATTTCACTACCCCACCACCAATGGAAAATGTTGCTCGCTCGGCACTCGACGCCCACCAACGTGAACAGACAATTTTTGTGAGGCAAACGCCACTTGCTCTTGCAGTTCATTTTCTTTGAGCCACGTGCGCTGTGTTGCAGTAAAAACGACATCGGCGCTCATACCGTTCATTGGGCCAAGAGCAACCACTGCGCACTGCTGCACTGCTGCCGACAACACAGTTCGCCGCAGAGCGCTCTGTGATACATGTGATGGAATACTGACAACAAGAACTTCAACACCACTTGCCAGCGCCACTACTGCTTCGCACCAATGTTCGGCACACGACACTTGCACCACGCGCTCTAAACACCACCCCGCATTGCGAGCTGCACTCCAATTGAGATGTTCACTCGCACACCAACCCACCCATGAACCTTGTGTTGTTGCTCTTTGTGCAAGGGCGACCGCAATAGATACGTAGGCAATGCCAGTGCATTGATACACGCGACCACGCACTAAGCCAGGAGGGAGTTGTGCTCGTTGCAGAACTTCCACAAACTGCTCGCCAACGGCAATGGCGCGATGAGCAGGCAACGATGCCTTGCCGAGCGACACCACATGGTGCCCATATTTATGCTGGGAAAGTTGTTGGGCTAGTTGCTCACGAGCGAGTTCCAGAGACGACACGCCGTCACTGTAGCGAACGTATGTTCGTATTTACCCCTGCTCGAGGAGCCCCACCAAGACATCAACATTGCTGGCCCATCCGTGGGCCCCTAACTCCTCTGCATCTGGTGCCGACAGCACCGCGGCTCCACCCACATAAATGGGAACGGCATCGCCCGAAGCTTCGCGCAAAGCAGCAATAAGTTCACACGCTGCATCGCGTGCAGAAGGTGAGGTAACGCTCACACACGCGGCAACAACATCGGGTGTGTTCTTCACTGCTGCAATAAAGGACTGTGCAGGAAGATCTGCCCCCAGGTCGAATACTTCCCAGCCGCGCTGACGCAAAAGGTCTGCCACCATCGACACAACAAGACCATGACGCTCACCTTGTGGTGCTCCGACCACTATGGAACCCTTCGTGCGTCCACGCCCCACAAACCGTGGCCCCAATCGACCCATGATGCGGCCCACAATGGCCGAGGCTTGGTGCTCGTAGTAAATCTCTAAGTCTCCTCGTGCCCACTGGTCGCCAATGCTCACCATTGCCGGGCTCAAGACCTTCGTATAGATGTCTTCCACGCTGACTCCGGCAACAAGTGCAGCTTCCACCACAGCCCAGGCACCACTTCCGTCACCAGCAAGTAAACGTGCCTCGAGTCGTTCCCACCACAACACATTTTTTTTGCGCGAGTCTTCAACATCGATGGGCTCCGGATTTTGACCTTGAAACTGACGTAGATCACTCAGAAGAACACGCCAGGTTCCTGCCGCTTTATGTGCGGGCAATAGACCCAAGCGCACATAGCGATATGCGGTCATGTAATGCACATCGAGCATCTCTGCTGCTTCATGCAGGGTCATCTCGTGTGCAGACACACTTTCAACAACCACTTTTTGAGCAACCACGCCTTGACTTTAGAAGAGTTCTCGGCTGAGTGCTTTACCTAACGTATAAACGTTGGAAAAATAATTGCTAGCCACCCAAACGGGCACGCGCAGCAGCACTGCGCTCAAACAAGTGTGCGGGCACACGTTGTGCAGCGGCACTTAAGGCTGGGCCACCATCACCTGCTGGCGCACTAGGGGCACCTGGCTCTTCTTCAGCAACAAGATCTTCAAATGCGGGAGGCACCATTCCGGGCTTCCAGTACTGGTAGAGGTCGCGCACCACTTCGTTCAAGCCCTGGGCGCCTGCCCCTTTGGCCAATTCAACAGTGATGATGTTGCCATAAACGTGCACACCGGCAACTTGCCCAGTGGCGAAAAGTCGACTTGCCACCACCGCTGCGGGTTTGGTGCCAAATGCTTGGTCGGCACTGGAAAAGCGCTCATGACCCATTCCGGTGAAACTGCGATTTGCCTCAAAACGGACAATGCCCAACTTGCCGGCGGGACCTTCAAGAACTGCTACTGGCTGACCCATACCCAAACAATAGTCTGCCGTGGTGCATCGCTGGCATTTCTCCACCATAATTTGAGGAGCCACTAGGGGGAAAAGATGTCCAACGGTCTGTCAGCCAATATGTCACTTGATGAGTTCACCGCAGCAGCACGAGCATTTCTCGATGCCAATGCAGAACGTCGCGAAGCGGAAAAAACTTTTGTATGGGGCGAAGGCTCAGACAAAGTCAACGTGTTTGAAGAGCGCACACGTGAACAGGAACTCGTTCTCCTTGAGGAAGCAAAAGAGTGGCGTCGTAAAAAATTCGATGCGGGCTTCGGCTGGGTAGGTGGACCCGCAGAATACGGCGGCAGCGCACTTCCTGCAGCTTACGATCGCGCCTTTGCGCGCATTGAAGGCGAATACAAAATTCCCAACCAAGGTTTTTTCTCCATTGGTCTTGGCATGGTTGCTCCCACCATTTTGGCGCACGCAAGCACGCTGGCAAAAGATGCGTACCTCACCAAAATGTGGCGCGCCGACATCGTTGGTTGCCAACTCTTTTCCGAACCAGGCGCAGGTAGCGACCTCGCATCGTTGCAAACCAAAGCAGAACGCGATGGCGATGAGTGGGTCATCACTGGCCAAAAGGTGTGGACCTCTGGTGCACACTTCAGCGACATTGGTGAAATCATTTGTCGCACCGACGCCGACTTGCCAAAGCACAAAGGACTCACCGGTTTCATTGTCGACATGAAAGCACCGGGTGTAGAAATTCGTCCACTGCGCCAAATGACCGGCGGCGCAAGCTTTAACGAAGTGTTCTTCACTGAAGTGCGTGTACGTGATGATCACCGTCTTGGCGATGTGAACAACGGCTGGAACGTTGCACTCACCACGCTCATGAACGAGCGTGCAGCAATTGGTGGCGGCAGCGGAGGCGACAGCGTACTCACGCGCGTGTTTGGCATGGTGCGTCACTACGGTCTCGACAAAGACCTCATTGTGCGCAACAAACTTGCCGACCTCGTTATTCGCTACCGCGTTGCTTCGTACAACAACCAGCGCGCACTCGACAAAATTCGTTCTGGTCAAACACCTGGCCCTGAAATGTCTATTGCCAAAATGGCTCTCACCGACAACCAACTTCGCCTTGGCGCTTTTCTGTCAGAGGTCTTGGGGCCTCGCCTCCAAGCCGACACTGGCGAGTGGGGCACCTACGCGTGGAACCAGTTAGTGCTCGGCACCCCTGGCTTGCGCATTGCCGGCGGCAGTGACGAAGTGATGCGCAACATTGTGGGTGAACGTGTACTTGGCTTGCCTAAAGACACCGGCATCGACTCGAAGTCGTCATTCCGTGATTTGCAGAAATAATTTCTCGCTACTGCGTTAAGCCTAAATTTTCCATAAACGCCCACGACACTCGGTGCAGCGGCGACACTCCATGTTCGCGTAGGCCAGCACGCTGCTTTGGGCACGGATAGCCCTTACTTCCTTCAAAGTTCCAATGCGGATACTGCTCTGCGTAATTGCGCATCATGCGGTCTCGCGAGACCTTGGCAAGTACCGAAGCAGCAGCAACCGATGCCGAGACCGCATCGGCTTTCACTTGCATCATGACCCGTGGCACCAAAGGCGACACAAAATCCCACTTGCCATCGGCGATGACTGCGTCGGGTTTTACGGTCAGGGCATCTAGTGCACGTTTGGTTGCTAAACGTTGTGCGGCACTCATCCCCAACGCATCGCACTCAGATGCTTCAACAATGCCAAGTGACCAGTCGCTGCATTGCGCAACAACGACGTCGAAAATTTCTTCGCGCTTTTTTTCGCTCAATATTTTTGAATCGCGCGCAACAAGATCTTCAACTGCAAACTTTTCATTGTTCACAATGGCAATACCAACAACCAATGGCCCGGCCCACGAGCCCTTCCCCACCTCGTCGATACCGGCAACAACGTGTGCCCCTTGTGCGTGAAGTTCATTTTCCCATTGCAAGGTGGGCGCCAAGCGTGGCGTGCGTGGCGCCATGCTCACTCAATAACGATGCCAGGGGCACCGGCTTCTATACGGCCAGCATGCCACCAGCCGAGGTCGAGCAATTGCTGTTGTCGCTGTGGAGGAACAACAGCCAGCAAGCCACCTGATGTTTGCGGGTCGAAACACAAAGCTGCATGTGCATCGGAAGCAGAAATAGTGCAATGCCCCTCCACGTATGTGCGGTTACGTGGGTCGCCGCCCGTACGCATGCCTTCTGTCGCTGCCTTCAACGCACCGGGGTACGCAACAATATTTTGAGCATCGATATGCAAACGCACATTGCCGCGTTCTGCAACTTCCCAGCCGTGGCCAGCCAAGCCATATCCGGTGACGTCGGTGACTGCATGCACGTCGTCGCCTAGTTCGCGCAATTGTTCTGCTGCGCGGCGATTCAACGTGCGCATGCCATTAATAGCTGCGCGTTGATCGGTTGCACATCCCCCGGCAAGAGCAAGCGCAGTACCAATGGGTTTCGACATCATCACAACGTCACCGGGTTGCGAGCCACCTTTACGCCAAATTTTTGAGGGGTGCACAACGCCTTGCACGGCTAATCCGAAAATCGGTTCGGGGTTGCGAATGGTGTGCCCACCTGCAATGGTTCCGCCGGCTTCGGTGACCACTTTGCTCGCTGCACCAAAAATGGCAGAGATGGCATCGTGCGGAAAATGCTCAGGGAATGCAGCCACGTTGATGGCCATCACCACATGAGCACCCATCGCAAAAACATCACTGCAAGCATTCGCTGCCGCAATGGCTCCAAAGTCTTCTGGGTCGTCAACAAGTGGTGGAAAGAAATCGGTGGTGCTCACCAGCGCCACATCGGGGCTCACTTGGTACACCGCTGCATCGTCGAATGGTGCCAACCCAACAAGCAACGACTTGTCGAGAGATCCTGGCATCTCGGCAACGAGTTCAGAAAGAAGTGATGCTCCCCACTTTGCTGCACAGCCACCACAGCTGGTCCATTCTGTGAGTCGAATAGGAGTTCCGCGATAAGCCATGGGCAAAGAGTAGTAGGGCTCTATGCGTTCTGCACCTGCCAGAGCGCTTCGCCCGAGCTTGCTTTCGTTGTTGACCAAGTTGCATCAACGCCACTACGCGCAACTGCAGGAACTCCGCCAGTGAACTCCCAGAGTGCTGCCACATTTTCACCATGCCAACGCAATGCAAATGATGCACTCACGCCGCTCCCCGCCATGAAGCCAAAAGATTCCCAGTTGAACCCTCTCCATAATTGAGGAATGCCATGTGGCAAAAGTACTGTTTCGCCGCGACCATTCACCGTGCACAATTGCTGTTCCACTGCAGCAATACGACGCCCATGCGACATTCCCACGCTATGGAACGCATCTTGTGTTGCATTACTTTCCTTGCGACTCTCGGCAATGCGTTGCCAGCTTGCAGCTACGTCGCGCACTGCTCGTTCTTCTTTGCAACGATGCAACAGCAACTGCACACCAGCAACCATCTGAGCTAATTCGCCAAGGTCGTGTTGGGCATGATTCTGCAAACATGCTTCAGCCAGCGGAACGAGTTCTTCGAGCCATAGCTCAGCCTTATCGCCCAGGCGGACAAGTTCTATACCGTCGAGCACAGTGCCGAGCGCATCGTCGAGCGGGTCGCATACTTCACCCAGCAACAGCGCACACCGCGCATCAACAAGCGCCAAAGAAAGGTCGCGCAATGGCCCATCTGCTGCCTGCACTCTGCTTGCTGATTCCAGCGATTGCATCCATCCGCTCACCAACTGATCTGCACTGGGAAGCGTATTGAGTTGAATATTGCGCGCATCGCCGGTTGCCAGTGCCACACGCACAGAAGAACGATGGCCAATAGGCAACACAATGGAACTGGCCGGCAACTCAATACCCATAATGGGTTGCTGCGTTGGCACACGAGATGTAACGACATCGTTTCTTGTGAGCGCCACCGCTATTGGAGATGGCGAATCATTTTCAATTTCAATAACGACGACTCCACCATGAGCAGCAACTGCATACACCCGCTGAATGGCATCGCCACCATGAACACGTAATCGCGTTTCCACAACAGGCACTCCGTCAATACGCACCTGGCGCACAGAAGCTTCCTTTTCTGGCGAATGCCAACGGTCTTCATCGGCAATATGCCAAGCGAGCACCGGCGAGCCATCGTGCGGCGTGATGTCTCCCCATGGCGAAACAGAAGCAGTAAAGGTGCCTCCACGAATGCCGATGAGTCTGTGTGATGTTGGGGAAAGTGTTGTCATATGTCTCAATCGAGTTCAGAGCGCCCACCACGACTCAAAAGGTCGCTGAGCGCTTGTTCTGCAGAAATACCGCGGTGACATACTGCCACTACTTGCTCGGTGATGGGCATTTCAATGCCAAATTGTGCGGCCAAGTCGAGCACCGCTGCTGAGCTCTTGACGCCTTCGGCAACCATTTGCATTGATGCCACCACATCGGCAATGTTCTCGCCTCGCCCAAGAGCCATTCCCACCGACGTGTTTCTACTTTGCAAAGAAGAGCACGTGGCAATGAGGTCACCCATTCCGGCGAGCCCGGCAAATGTTGCTGGCGTGCCACCCATTGCAGTTCCTAACCGCGCCATTTCAGCAAGGCCTCGCGTAATAAGCGTGGCACGTGTGTTGTTGCCAAACCCCATACCGCCGGCCATGCCTGCGGCAATAGCAATAACATTTTTCACCACTCCACTGACTTCGCAACCCACCACATCGGGGTTGGTGTAAATGAGCAGACGTGGGTTGCTAAAAATACGTTGCAATTCGCGAGCGATAGTTTCGTCATCAATAGCCACAACACTGGCTGCTGGCTGTCCATCCATAATTTCGTGCGCAAGGTTCGGCCCGGTGAGCACCGCTGCAGGGTGCCCGGGGAGTTCACTTGCAATCACTTCACTCATACGCATCAACGAACCCTGCTCAAGACCCTTTGCCACGCTCACAATGGGCACCCCTGGGCGCACATGCGCTGCTGCTGCACGGAGTACTTCGCGGAACCCTTGCGAGGGAACCGCCATCACCACTACGTCGGCATCGCGCACCACTTCTTCAAGGTCATGCGATGCATTGAGTTCTGTGGGCAGCGCACGCTCCCCTAAATACGCGGGGTTGCGGTGCTCAGAGTTGATGACCCGTGCCGTTGACGCATTGCGGGCCCACAACATGGTGGTGGTATTCAACGCCGCCATCGAGGCAATGGTGGTACCCCACGAACCCGCCCCAACTACCCCCACGCGAATTGCCATAGGTGAAGCGTAGGGCACCGGCACAGACCAGCCCTAGGCTTCACCTCGTGAAGACGCCCCTACAGGCTTTGCTGGTCATACCCATCAAGCCATTCGCTAGCGCCAAGGGGCGGCTATCACAGGTACTCTCACCCGCACAACGTGCTCAACTCGCCCGTGAGTGCGCAGAACGCGTGGTGAAATCTGCGGGAAGCATTTCAGTTTTGGTGGTCACCGATGCTTCAGACAACAACGAAGTTCCCGCTTGGGCTCGTGAGCACGGCGCAGAGTGCCTCATGCAGGTCTCTGCGGGTCTCAACGGTGCAGTGAACGATGCAATGGCCTATGCCCGCAGCAACAGCTTCACTCACGTACTCATCGCCCATAGCGATGTTCCTCTTGCACACAACATCGCACAGTTTTTAGAAGCCGACACGGTGTGCATTGTTCCCGACTCTGCACACGACGGAACCAACGTGCTCGTATTACCCACCGCACTGCCCTTTTCGTTTCACTACGGAGTGGGAAGCTTCTCTGCACACGTTGCAGAAGCAATGTCACACGGCCTTGCTCCGCGCATTGCACTGAGCGATGAATGGGCACTCGACCTCGACGAACCCGAAGATCTTCACCACCCACGCATTCACGAGGAGTTCCCATGGCTAACAATGAACTAGGCGCAAATGAACCCGGCCAACCTCCTGTGGTGGGTGCAGTTACTCCAACAACCGACTGGGGCCATAACCTCCCCGTTCCACAACGCGTACTTGCCGTAGGTGCTCACCCCGACGATATTGAATTTGGTTGCGGAGGCACACTGGCCAAATGGGCTGCTGCTGGCTGCGTTGTGCACCATGCAGTTTTCACCGACGGGTCAAAAGGAACTTGGAACCCCGATGCCGACACTGCTGCACTCATTGCAACCCGACAAGTAGAACAACGTGATGCTGCCTACCGTCTCGGCGCCACCGGTTCTGTCACATTCCTTGGCGCCGTTGATGGCGAACTGGAAAATACTGTGGAAATGCGTGATGCCTTGGTGCGACTCATTCGCATTGTGCAACCCGATGTGGTGCTGGGTCACGACCCATGGAAGCGCTACCGGCTCCACCCCGATCACCGCGCCGCAGGTTTTCTTCTCACCGACTCCATCGTTGCCGCACGTGACCCACACTTCTTTCGTCACCATTTCACCGTGACCGATCTCAACACCGGTGTAGCACTCAAGCACCACCGGCCATCATCACTGCTGTTATGGGAAGCCGACGTGCCCAATCATGTTGAAGATATATCTACAAGCGCCGACACCAAATTGAACGCACTGCTTGCCCATGCCAGCCAGTTTGAGTCGACCATGAAGGCAACCACCACCGATGCGCTCGATGTTTTCCAAGCACGTATGCGCACACGCTTCAGCACGCTTGGCCAGCCCCATGGTTATGCGGCAGCTGAAGTGTTCCATCACATGAAAGACCTGTAACCCAGCGAGTTACGACAAAGGTTGTCGACCCGCACCTGCGGGGCCGGCAAACGCCTGAGCAATACCCAGCCATTCCGTGGCAAGAGCACCCTGTGCAACAAGTTGCGTATCTTGCACATGGCGACGCTGTGTGACGAGCAAACAGAAATCGAGCGCCGAACCGCGCACTGACTCGGGAGCATCAGCGTTCCCCCACTCCCACTGCGACCCGTCGGGAGCCTGCAGACTCACAAAAATATTTGCTTCCGGCACTTCTCGCTGGTTGGCGCGATAACTATTTGCACGAGCTAACACCCCAATATGGGCAATGTGCTTGAGTCGCATTGAGCTAGTTGGCGGCAAGGAAAGCGCATCAGAAACATCAACGCTATGCGCCCATGTCTCCATCAACCGTGCCGTCAAAAACGAAGCAACGCTCATTGACGGCCCGTACCAGGGCACTCGTTGCGTACGATCTGCATTGCGACCCGCGGCCACCAAAGCAGCACTGTACTTTTTCCACTCACTGGCGAGTTCTGCACCACTCACGCTGCGCCCAAAAGCAACTGAAGGGTCTCCGCCGGTGGCAAATGACTTCATCATCTCTTGAGTGTCTGCGGCAAAGTCAGCCGCATCGGTCATTGCTAACGCTGAACGGATATCGAAGAAATACAAATGCGAGACAGAGTCTGCAATGTCCCAGCCATCTGCGGGAGTCTTCGTTCGCCATTGTGGCTCAGAGAGCCCGGCAATGAGAGCGGCAAGTGCGAGGTGTTCGTCTGCGAGGTCTCGCAGCACGATGTCGGTGGCGTCCATCTCTCTATCGTGGCGCACTTGAGGGAGAAATAAAGAAGTGGGGGGCTTGCGCCCCCCACTTCCAACACTCCGAACCGATTGGTTAGGTAATTACTTCTTTTTTGCAGCTGTGCGCTTGACAGCTTTTTTCTTACGAGGAGCAGCCTTTTTTGCAGCCTTCTTAGGAGCTGCTTTCTTTGCTGCTGCTTTCTTTTTGCGAGGAGCAGCCTTTTTTGCAGCCTTTTTAGGAGCGGCTTTTTTTGCTGCTTTCTTCTTCTTTGGAGCAGCTTTCTTTGCAGCCTTCTTAGGAGCGGCTTTTTTTGCTGCTTTCTTTTTCTTAGGTGCAGCCTTCTTTGCAGCCTTCTTAGGAGCTGCTTTCTTTACTGCTTTTTTCTTTGCGGGAGCGGCCTTCTTACGGGCCTTCTTTGCTGCTGCCACGGTATTTCCTCTCTAGTTAAGGATTAATTACTTTTTTGGATTTAGCTCTGCCTTGAGCGTTGAGCTCGAGGAGAATTTCATTGCGGTCGATGCAGGAACAGTAACTGGCGCACCCGTTTGCGGGTTACGACCAGTACGTGCCTTGCGGCTTGTGGTGCTGAACGAGCCAAAGCCCGGCCACGCAACCTTTTCACCTTTTGTTGTTGTCGAAACGACAACTTCAAAAAATGCAGCAACAGTACGTTCGGCATCTGCCTTAGTTACGTTTGCTTTTTCTGCCACAGCATCGATGAGCTCTGCTTTAGTCATATTCGTATTACCTCCATTGGAATCGGAGCGTTGTGCCCCACTATCTGAGTACGTTTCAGCGAGGAATACAAGTATTTAGGTTATTGCATTTGCAAATATCTCGCAAAATTCCGCACCCGGAATACGCGTCGTTTTTCTCCGATGCGCAGTGTGCACAGTTGTTCATCACACTTCGTTGCACGACACGCTCGCCATTCGCTGCAACTGCACATGATCGCAATTTCAGTTGCTCTAGTTGGCCTCAATGACCCGCTCTAAGCCTTGCAAATAAAGGACTTCATCTTTTTCAGAGAAACATTTAATTCTTGCCGACACATCGTGGTTGACAGGCAGAAGTGCACGCCATTGGTTGATGAGAAGTAGATCTGCGCGATGAAAAATGGACTGCGAATCTTCTGCAGCTCTTTTATTTTCAGAGTTCCTTTTTCCGACTCCAAAAAAAATTTCAAAAATATTTTTCAAAACCGGGACAAATTTTCTCAAAAAATGAAAAATCGGTCGTCCTCCACCACAAACATCCCCGTTACAAAATGTTCATCTTGCGATCCACCACTCGTGTTCAAGCATCGGCAACACTACGAACTGTTGAGTACATCGCTCGCATCCAGACAAAGGAGGTGGCGATGACTGATCTTCGCCATAGTGAAATTGTTCCTCACAATGAGAACGTCAGCATCGCGTCACCCGCGACTCCTGTTCGTGCGCGTCAACGCACACGAGTTGTACTCGACACTTCAGTTCTCGTTGCAGATCCGGCAAGTTTGAATGCATTTCCTGGTTGCGAAGTGGTCGTTCCACTCACTGTTGTTGAAGAACTTGATGGTTTAAAAACACGCCCCGACGATGTAGGACGCGCAGCACGCACAGCATTGCGTTCATTAGAAGAACTACGTAAGCGCGCAGGTGGTGTACTCAATACTCCCCTTGAAGTACATGATGGCGAAGACGGTGGAAGCGTTCACATTGAGGTCAATGGCATTCAACGCCATCTCCTCATTGAGCACGGCCTCGACCCAGAAGTCCCCGATAATCGCATTATTGGCGCAGCTTTAGGCCAATGCCGTACTGCCCCCACGCGCCTCATTTCCAACGATGCCGCCTTGCGCATAAAGGCTGCCCACTTAGGTTTACAAGCCGATGAGCACCACCCCGTCGGGCGCGCTGCAAACAGCAGGCCAATGGGATGGGTTCCGCTCTCTGCAACTCACGGCGCAATTGATGATCTCTACGCATCTGGGTCACTTCCCGTACACAGCGTTGCGGGTGCCGACACCTTGTCGCAAAATACATTTGCAGTCATCAGAGACGGTTCGCAATCTGCTCTCGCACGCCGACAAATGGACGACCTCAACCTTTTGTCATCAAACGCACCTGAGGCGTGGGGTTTGCGAGCTCGCAGCAAAGAACAACGCTTTGCTCTTGAGCTCCTCCTTGACCCCGAAGTCACCGTGGTTGCACTCGATGGCAGAGCCGGAACAGGCAAAACCATCATGGCCATTGCGGCTGGCTTGGAACAAGTAGTGGAACAACGTCGTTACGAACGCCTAGCCGTGTATCGCCCACTCGTTCCTGTGGGCAGAGCAGATGTTGGTTTCTTGCCCGGTGGCCTCGATGAAAAACTCGACCCGTGGATGTCGGCCATTCACGACTCCATCGTTGCCCTCACCGACCATCGCTCGAGCAACGACGCACGCCGGCTCATTGACGACTTCATTGCACGCGGACAACTCTCACTTGAGTCGGTCACCTTCCTGCGCGGTCGGTCACTGCATCGCCAAATTGTGGTGGTTGATGAAGCCCAGAACTTGGAGCCAACAACGCTCAAAACCATCCTCACCCGCATTGGTGACGGCACCAAAGTGATCTTCACTGGCGATACCAGCCAAATTGATGCTCCATATATGGGTGAGTCGAACAACGCTCTTGCGGTACTCATTCACGCATTTTCTGACCAGGAATGTTTTGGCCATGTCACCCTGGCCGCCTGTGAACGCAGCGAGGTGGCAAGCCTGGCGGCCGAGCTGCTTTAGTACTCGATGTGCTTGTTGGCACATTTAGTACTAAATACTTGCAATCGCCCCTGACGCCCTCATAGTGTGATGAAACACGGTCACCCCATAGAGAAGGCGCTCACAATGTCACTCACCGAAATCAGAACAATCCACATTCCTGCCCCTGTTGTAGTAAAAGATTCTGAGCACTGGACCGACCTTGCGGCGTGTAAAGGCCGCACCGCCCTCTTCTTCCCACCGAAGGCCGAACGCCCCCAAGCCCGCGCCCGCAGAGAAGCCCGCGCCCGCCAACTGTGCGATCAGTGCTCGGTCACAGCTCAGTGCCGCGCATATGCACGAACCAACCACGAATACGGATATTGGGCCGGCGAGAGCGAAGAAGACAGACACCTAGCCGGTTTCACGGTTGCTGCGCCCATTGGCATTCGCGCCCGCATGCCACACAGCGCGTAATACGTTGCGCCGAGCGTTCATCGGCAAGAATAACGAGATGACGCCAGACCAACTCGTACGACACTTCATCAAGCTCATTGAGACGAAAGATCTTGATGGTGCCCTCGCTCTCATCGACGAGAAATGCGAATACGACAATGTGCCAATGAGCAAAGTTTTTGGCCCGGAAGGTGTACGTACAACCCTTGCTCCGTTCATTGCAAGTTGCAGCGAAATCGATTGGGTCATTCATCACCAAACCTCATCTGGTGATGCCACTTCTGGAGTTGTCATGAATGAGCGCACCGACCGCTTCAAAATGGGTGACCGCTGGGTTGAAGTTCCCCTCATGGGCATTTTCACTGTTGCCAATGGAAAAATTACGTTGTGGCGCGATTACTTCGACTTGGCCATGTTCCAAAAAGCAATTTCCGGCTAACACGCCTTCCCTACTGTGCAACACATGCCCCGCAAAATGCCGCCACTGAAAAAGGCGGAGTTCCTCGTTGTTGATGTCGAGACCACTGGTTTGGCAACCGATAGCGACCTCATTTTGCAAATAGGCGCCGTCGTTACGAACTCACAAGGAACAGTGCTGCGCAGCTACAGCACATACGTGCGCCCCAGCAATGGTGGGCCATTTCCCTGGGGTGCCGAGAATCCGCCTGCACATCACATTCACGGCATCACCAACGAGCAATTACGCCAAGGCTTGCACACCAAACGCGCAATGCGTCAACTACGTCGCCTCGCAAGAAAGCGCATCCTTGTTGCGCATAACGCCAAGTTCGACTTTGGTTTTATCAAGTCCGAGTCACAACGACACAGCATCAACATTGAAGTCGACCAGCACCTGTGCACCTTGCAAATGTCGCGCCTTCTCGACCCCAAGCGTGCCGAACAACATCGCCTCACCGCCCTATGCGAGAAGTACAACATTCCCCTCACCAATGCTCACGATGCGCTCTGCGATGCCACGGCTACTGCACAACTGCTTTCTATTCTCATTGCGTCGCACAATGCACGCACCGTGAGCGACTTGTACCAGCTTGTTCCTTAGCTGTAACGAGACAAAATATTGGCGGCAGTTTTGGCGCCAAGAGTTGCGTACTTCTCTGGGCTCACCACCACAGCAGCATTTCCTGCCCGCACCAACAATCGCCCAAGCCACGGTGCCGACGTAACGGGCAATACAACTTCCAACACATCGTCAGCCAATTTGCGCTGCGAGTACACGGGGTAACGCTCTGCCACCCAATGTGCAGATGGCTGCAAATGCAGTGTTACTCGTTCGGCCTGCGCATCCCAATGGAAACCTGGTTCGTCGGCAAGCGCAGGAAGCGTTTCCGCGTTCACCACTTCACCTGAATCTTTCAACGCGCTCATGCGGTCGACACGGAAAACGCGCGGTTCGTTGATACCGAGGTCGATGGCATCGAGATACCAATGTTCACCACTGAGCCACACGCGTCGTGGTACCACGCTGCGCGATGTTGACTTATTGGTGGTGGGCGAAAAGTAGTCGAGCGAAACGCGGGCATTGATATCGCAGAAGTGCGCCAGTTCAGCCAGTAATGGGTCGTGTGGGTTTTCAATCACTAAAGCATCGTCGATTGCGGTGAGTTCGTTGAGTTTGCGAATGGCAGAACCTAATGCAGCGGAATTTGCTGCACCCGGCAACGCAAGAGCAGTGTCGGCAACAGCACGCAAGGCAAAAGCCTCGGCAACAGAGAGGCGTAGGGGCTTGTTGAACACGTTAGGTATTTCCACCCACACTTCATTTTCGTCGAAGAAGATTTCAATGAGTTCAAGTGGTGAATATGGCGGGGTGCCACAGAGACCGGCGAGCGTGAGATCTTGGCTGAGTTCTTCCACACTGAGTTGGAAGGTCTTTGCCATTTCATGAATAGACACTCGTTGACGCTCGGCAAGCCAGGGCAACATAATGAGAAGCCCTTGCACACGCTCGGCGGCGCGGCGCTGACGCGGCGCGGCAGTCATTGCGAGGCGCCTTGATGCATTTGTAGCAACCAGTTCTTAATGCCTGCACGCACGTCGGATGGCGAGAGCACCTCGGCATGTTCAACAAGACCCAGCAACCACGAACGAAATGGACCTTCATTGCCACAGGGCACTTCTACAACTACGGATCCGTCGTCACGAGTTTCCGTAACTGACTCGTTTCCAAACTCACGCAACACACTTGGCACAAGAGCCGCATCGATGAGCACATGAGCCATGGTGGGCTCTGCACCTTCACCCAACATTTCTGTATCGGTTGCTACTGCAGCTTGAATATCGAAACCTTGCGGGCGTTCAAAAGTGGTGTCGAGAATTTTGACTTTGCCTTCAATGCGGTCGACGCGAAAGCTGCGTATTGCATTGCGGATTTGGTCGGCACCCACTACATACCAGTACCCGCCACGACCCAACACTCCATATGGGTGAAGTCGTCGAGCCTCACCGCGATAGCTGAAACTGATTTCTTTAGAATTTTGTGCGGCCTCAGTAACTACCGGCAATGCAACGCTGTTCACCGGCAAATGTGCTTGCGACAAGGTTTCGCCCTGCGCCACTTCGAGGCCTAACTTCAAACGTGCGCGGTCGGCCCATGCAGCGTCGATGTGTACTGCAGCAAGTGCAAGTTGCAGCGCATTGCGTTCTTCGCTTGTGAAATTGACCGACGACAATTCCAGTTGACGACGGTCGATGCGATAGCTCGACTCGCCTGCTTGGTTACCACCCAAAGTTTTCATTTCAATGGGAACACCCATATCGCGCACTAAGGCTTTGTCACGCTCGAAAGTTGCTCGACCCGACTCACCATCGGCATAGTTATTGGCACCAAGAGCGCCACGAATTTGCGTGAAAGTTAGTGGCTGAGAGTTCTCTGTAAGCAACGCAATGAGATTGAGTACGCGCTCTGCTTGGTCGCGGGCGACTCCTGCCACTTTGGCTACTTTGAGCCAGCCCGTGAAGCAGCTATGACCGCACGCATGAGATCTACTACTTGGTCGGAAGTTGCACCTGGGTTTAAGACTCCTGCAACACCAAGTGCCTTCAACTTGTCGGCATCTTGGACGGGAATAATGCCACCGACAACAACCGGAACATCAACTCCACGCTCACGCATTTTTTCCACAACTTTTGGCGCAAGAGTCATATGCGCACCCGACAACATGGAGAGCCCAACGGCGTCGACATCTTCGTCGATTGCTGCAGCAGCAACTTTGTCGGGGGTCTGGAAGAGACCTGTGTAGATGACTTCAAAGCCAGCATCACGCAAAATACGTGCGACCACTTTTACCCCACGGTCGTGACCGTCGAGACCAACTTTTGCAACAAGAACTCG
>WLST01000028.1 GCA_009711295.1 Actinomycetota bacterium
CTCCTGTCATCGTGGCAGCTGGTCTGCACGTGCTCACCAACAATGGCATTCCTGCTACTGCACGTTCCACCAAACTCGACGGCGACGCAATCACCATTCAGGGTTACGCCAATGAACACGACGAGGCAAATGGCATCGCGCTTCTCGCTACACAAGCCCATCGCTCTCTAGCCAGGTGGAGCGATATCGCCGTTCTCGTGCGCACCAATACTCAGCGCGAAGTTGTTGCTGGCGCACTGAAGAAGCACCACATTCCCGTCCTCACGCGTGGGCAATCCGCCGTTGTTGCACCACTTCTCCAAGAAGTTGCTGCGCTCACCCACCGCTACGCACTTGCCGACTGGGCGCTTGAACTGCGCATGGCATCAGAACCCGA
Organism: Actinomycetota bacterium; assembly: GCA_009711295.1. Classification (GTDB taxonomy): domain Bacteria; phylum Actinomycetota; class Acidimicrobiia; order Acidimicrobiales; family Ilumatobacteraceae; genus F1-20-MAGs119. The sequence goes on from WLST01000028.1 coordinate 377, forward strand.
CTCACCAGAGTTCCTGTTGTCAGAACAAGTCAATGAATTTCTTCAAGATCACCCCACGGGCGCCGCTCACGGCTCAATGTTCATGTCATGGCTATCTACCGTCGGCCAGCGCACCAACCTCAGCGAAGATGGCATCGAGCTGCTTACTTTCCACGCCGCTAAAGGTCGTGAATGGAACACCGTTTTCATTGCCGGGGCCGAACAAGGTTTACTCCCTCACTCTTCTTCACGTACAGCAGCACAAAAAGCCGAAGAAGTGCGTCTGGCCTATGTAGCAATTACGCGCGCTGCGGAAAAGCTTTTTGTCACCCACGCTGCAGAACGCAATAGCCGCAAAGCCAACCCCAGCAAATACTTTGTGAACCTTCCACTGGGCGAAACCACTGCAGCACGCATGCCTGAAGAAATCATGCAGTACGCAAAAGCCGTCAGTGCCGCCACACCCAAAGGGGCCCTACGGGCATGGCGCAAAGAACGCGCTCGCCAGTTGAACACCACTGAGGTGGGCATTTGCAACGATGCAATTCTTGCCCGTCTCGAAAAGGAATTGCCATCTTCTCAAGAAGAACTTGCCTCTCTTTTTGGTGCGCTCACCGCCGAGTCACTCGCACCAAGCCTCTTGCCACTACTCGCTCAGTTCACCGCGCCGAATACGAAGTAGACGCTCAAACACCTCGGGTCGCATCGAAATAAAAAGTCCTTCGGCTTCAGCACACTTTGTTTCACCATTCATCAAAGTTGCCACAGTGAAAATCTTTCGGCCTTCGATGCGGTCAATTCGCCCTTCGAAGACCAAGTCAGCATTCAACGGTGTCGGCGAGGAATAGCGCACGGTGAGTTGCCCCGTCATTCCAGGGTTTCCCGTCAACGACTGTGTGATGCCAAGTACTTCATCGAACGCTGCAGCTATAAAGCCTCCGTGTACGCACCCGGGTGGGCCTTCAAACACATCGGCAAAATTCACTCGGCCAACTACTCGCGCTGTGGAGTGCTCGCCTGCAGCCGGGTGATGAATTTCAATAGCAATGGGTGGTGCAATGGGGTTCATTGAACCAATGAGAGGGCTGCGATCGAGAAATGAACTCCCCACGCCATACGAACCATCGGCACGTGGAGCCAAAGATGTTCCGCTTTTTCCAGCAAAAGGGTGCTCGCGCATGAGCCGTTCCACTTCTTGCACCTTTGCAGTGAGTTCGTTCACCACCTCAACACTTGCCGACAATTTCATGATTGCATCAGACATATTGCGGGCAGCAGCGGCTAGCTGGTCGCGTGCATTTTCTTCCGCAGATTTCCCCAGAGCTCGCTCATGAAAGCCTTGGAACATTTTCTCTACAGCTTCAGAGCTGAAAGTACTCGTTTCAAATGACTCTTCGCTCACGCTTCAACCATCATCAAAACAGGAGCATGGTCGCTTGGCTGTTCACCCTTGCGCGAGTTTCTGTCGATACCCACCCACGATGTTTTGTCAGCAACAGATGGTGTTGCCAACATGAGGTCGATGCGCATGCCTCGACCCTGATGGAAGTCTCCACCGCGGTAGTCCCACCAGGAGTACAACTTGCTTTCTTGATAATGGTCGCGGAAAACGTCGCGTAAACCCCAGCCACAAAGATCGGCAAGCACTTCCCGCTCGGCATCGCTCACATGTGTTTGCCCCACAAGTTTCGCAGGGTCAGGAACATCGCGATCTTCAGGCGCAATGTTGTAATCGCCTGCAATGACCAATTTCCCTTGAGGCGTAGTAAGCGCTTCTGCATGTGCACGGAGTTGTTTCATCCAGCGCAGTTTGTATTGATAGTGTTCATGGTCGAGGGCGCGACCATTGGGAACGTACACAGATGTCACCAAAATGCCGCCGCAGTCGGCCGTAATAATGCGAGCCTCATGGTCGGGTTCCCCCACTGCGAAGTTCACCACCACATTCTTCATCGGAACTTTAGAGAGAAGCGCCACACCGTTCCATTGTCCTTGTCCGAAGTGTGCTGTGGAGTAACCCATCTCTTCAAAGGTGAGCGCAGGAAATGCAGCATCGTTCATTTTAGTTTCTTGCATGCACACCACATCGGGCTGCACTTCTTCAAGCCAGGCAGTGACCCGCGGCAACCGAGCTTTGAGTGAGTTCACGTTCCATGTAGCAATAAGCATGAATACTGTTTACTTCTTTGCGGCCTTCGATACGGCTTTTGCCGGCGCAGGGGCTTTTTTTGCCCCAGACTTCTTCGTAGGCGTTGCTGCCTTTTTCACCACTGCTGCAGCTTTTTTCACTGCGGCCGCAGCTTTTTTCGGCACAGCAGCCTTCTTCACTACCGGAGCTTCTTTTTTCACAGCAGCGACAGCTTTCTTTGTCGACACTGGTTCTTTCTTTTCCACTTTTGCCGATGCTTTTGCTTTGGTTTCTTTCACCGCAATTTTTACTGCTTCTGGAACACCCAGTTCCACGCTGCGTCGCGCAGGCGTGTAACCAGCTACAACGAGTGCCAATGTGTCGCCAATTTGAATTGCTTCGCGCGCACTACGCGGGGCGGGACTTCCCAAAAGACGCAAGGGAACGTACCCCTTGATGTCGCCAACTTTCACATAAGCCCCATGTGCGCTGTAACTATCGACAACACCTTTCACTTTGCTTCCCACCGGCTGCTTCTCAACAAAGGCAAGGTATGGCAATACTTCGTTCACCGAACCAGAGTCGCGCTTCTCGGCAACTACTTTTTCTGGTGATCGCGGCGCCATCCGCGCACCCGGTGGTGGAGTCTTCGGTGTGGGCATCGGTCCACTCGCTTCGCGACTTGCCTTTTTCGCAGGACGTACATCTTCGCTCGAGCGTTTTTGCGCCTGCACTCCACGCGTTGCTTTTTTACTTGTTGGCCCACGCACTGGAGAGCGGTTGACAAATACCCAACCCACATGTGGAACAGGCTTGCCTCCCATGAGTCGGCCTTCGTCGAACAACCACGTGTACTCACCATGGAACTCTTGGTAGCTGTCATTGGAAATAATGGATGCTTTGACCTTGTCGGCAATAGCCAATACGAAGGCATCGCCACGTCCGATAGCGCCAGCAGGAGGGGTAACAAGCTCGTTGTTGTTCACCGCATCATCGAACTCGGCAACTTCTCGCTTGTCGATGCGGTGACCGAAGCTGGCATCGACCACAACAGTAATTTTTGAGGTGGGGTGCTCGTCCATGAAGGCCAAGACCGCTTCGTTGAGCTGTTTGAGGCTCGGAGCACTGCGGCCCTCAGTGGCAATATTGGACCCATCGACCACCACGTGATGAGGGCTACGTGGATGAGGCATAAGTTGTAGTCAAGCACCCCTTAGCTCTCTCTTCGTGGATCATTGCTCGTAGTATTGGTCACCGTGACTACTTCCTCATTTCGCGCCGTTTTCTGGGACTTCGGAGGGGTCATTTTGTCGAGTCCTTTTGATGCTTTTTTGCAATATGAGGCCAAAAAGGGGCTCCCTGAGGGGTTTTTGCGCAAGGTGAACGCCACCAACCCCGATACCAATGCCTGGGCGCTGCTCGAGCGCAACGAGGTCTCCCCACGCGACTTCGATGCTCTGTTCCTCGCTGAAAGCACTGCTCTTGGCCACCCGGTCCCCGGAGCCGACGTTTTAAAACTCCTTGCCGGCGACATTCGCCCCGCCATGGTGCAGGCCCTCGACACCGTCAAGGCAGCTGGTTACGCCATGGCATGCCTGACGAACAATGTGGTGGGCGGCGATGGAACAACGCCCGAGCGTCGCGAAGCAGTAGCAGCTGTCATGGCGCGCTTCGATGCTGTCATTGAGAGCAGCAAGGTGGGATGCCGTAAACCCGAAACACGGTTCTACGAAATTGCGTGCGAAACCTTGCAGGTCTCTCCACATGAATGTGTCTTCCTCGACGACCTCGGAGTGAACTTGAAACCTGCAGCAGCAATGGGCATGCATACCATCAAGGTCATCAACCCCGATGATGCACTTATTGCATTAAGTGCCGCTCTACAACTGTCGTTGTAACAGAAGTTTTATTTCCAGGCGTCGAGCGCGCCGTCCATGAGGTCGGCGAGTTCTTGCTGGTGAATGGCCATTGAGCCAGTTGCAGGGCTACCCGACTCAACACGAGCCACATGACGTAGGTCGTAACCACGCTCTTTGAGGCGCCAAATACGGTGCTCAACAAAGTGCCACGGCCCCATGTTTTCTGGCTCTTCTTGCAGCCATACCAACTCTTCAGCGTTCGGATACTTTTCTATTTCGGCAACGAGTTGATCGAGTGGGAATGGGTACAACTGCTCGACACGCACAACGGCAACAGGTGCGTTGCGCTTAGTGCGTTCCGACATTGCGTCCCAGGCAACTTTGCCACTGCAAATAACAACACGCTTTACTGTTTCTGGCGCAGGAGCTGCAACGTCGCTCAGTACTTCTTCAAACGAACCGTGAGTGAAGTCTTCAATTTTTGAACGACTTTCCTTCATGCGCAATGGTTGCTTCGGCGTGAAGACAACTAAGGGCTTACGCATATCGCGACGCACTTGACGGCGCAACAAGTGGAAATACTGGGCAGCGGTAGTGGCATTGCACACCTGAATGTTGTCTTCGGCACACAACTGCAAGAAGCGTTCAATACGTGCAGATGAATGCTCTGGACCTTGACCTTCGTAGCCGTGTGGCAACAACATCACGAGACCATTTTGCTGGCCCCATTTATCTTCGGCAGCCACGATGTACTGGTCGATCACAATTTGAGCACCGTTGACGAAGTCTCCGAACTGTGCTTCCCAAGCAACAAGCGCTTCATGGTTGGCATGTGCATACCCATACTCGAATCCGAGCGCGCCATATTCCGACAACAACGAGTCGTATACCCAGAAATTGGCATTTCCTGTAGAGAGATCTGCGAGAGGAACCCAGTTGCGCTCGTTTTCGTAATCGATGAGCGCAGCATGGCGTTGGCTAAATGTTCCGCGGCGTGTGTCTTCGCCCGTCAGACGCACACTTGTTCCTTCAAGCAGCAATGAACCAATAGCGAATGCTTCACCAACGGCCCATTCCACTTCACCTTCTTCACGGAAGGTCTTTTCACGCAGTTCAAACTGCTTAGCAAGCTTGGGGTGCGGCGTGAAACCTTCCGGATACTGAGTGAGTTTTGCAAAAATGGTTTCAATAACAGAGCGATCGACACCGGTATTGACGTGAGGAACCACACCAGCAGGCAATGGTGGCTTTGGTGCCTTGATGGGCGCAGGAGCATGCGCACGTGTTTCATCGAGCGCCGACTGCAACTTGCTCTGATAGTCAAGAAGGTGTTGTTCTGCTTGGTCAACTGTAATGTCGCCACGCTTCACCAGAGTTTCAACATACATCTTGCGTGAACTGCGATGTTCCGCAATGGCCTTGTACATGAGTGGTTGCGTGTAACTGGGGTCATCACCTTCGTTGTGACCTAAGCGGCGATAACCAATGAGGTCGATGACAACATCTTTGTGAAACTTTTGACGATAGTCGTATGCAATTTTCGCAACACGCACACATGCTTCGGGGTCGTCTCCGTTGACGTGGAAGATGGGTGCTTGCACGGTTTTCGCAACATCGCTTGAATACACAGACGAACGCGAGAACTGTGGTGCGGTGGTAAAACCAATTTGGTTGTTAATGATGAGGTGAATAGTTCCGCCTACGCGGTAACCGCTGAGGTCACTCATTGCCAAACATTCGGCAACAAGACCTTGGCCAGCAAATGCAGCGTCGCCATGAATAAGTAGTGGCAAAACGCTAAAGGCAAGCGGCGGATTAATGCCGTCTTGAGCAGCACGCACCATACCCATCACGATGGGGTCGACAGTTTCCAAGTGACTTGGGTTTGCGGCAAGTTCAATGTCAATAACATCGCCTTCACCTGAAGTGAATTTGCCGTGTGCACCCAGGTGGTACTTCACGTCACCAGAACCCTGAACAGAATCGGGCTTGATGTGACCTTCGAACTCCTTGAAGATTTGGTCGTAGCTCTTGCCCACCACATTGGCCAATACGTTCAAACGACCACGATGCGACATACCAATAACGGCCCCGTCGAGATGCTCTGCTGCTGCTGCCGACAAAATGGTGTCGATGACAGGTATCGCTGTTTCGCAACCATCAAGGCCAAAGCGTTTTGTACCTACATATTTTGTTGCTAAGAACTTTTCAAATGCCTCTGCAGCATTGAGGCGCTCCATGATGCGATTCTTTTGCGACAACGATGGCTTAAAAGTGACGCCCTCTAAACGAGCCTGCAACCAACGCTGTTCTTCAGTGTTTTGAATATGCATGTATTCAATACCAATGGTGCTGCAATACGTTTCGCGCAATACCGACAACAGGTCACCTAGTTCCTGACGGTCAACACCACCAACACCACCAGTGAGGAACGAACGCTCGAGGTCCCAAATGGTGAGCCCGTACGTAGAAGGGTCAAGTTCTGCGGGAAGAACTGGCTCTTTCCAACGCAAAGGGTCGAGATCGGCCATGAGGTGCCCACGCACACGGTGTGCACGAATGATGTTGGCCACCTGCATTTGCTTATGCAACATTTGCTCTTCAGTATCGGACGCGTTGTTATCGGTACGCCACTGCTCTGCCTTGTAAGGAACACCAAGGCTTTCAAAAATATCGTCGTAGAAAGCGTGCTGCCCAATGAGCAACTCATGCAAGCGCTTTAAGAACATTCCGCTTTCGGCACCTTGAATAATGCGGTGGTCGTAGGTGCTGGTAACAGTTACGACTTTCGAAACGCCCAACTTCGACAAAGCGCGCTCATCGCTGCCTTGGAATTCGGCTGGATAATCAATTGAGCCCACCCCAACAATGACTCCTTGACCTGGCATGAGGCGAGGAACCGACTGAACGGTACCGATGGTGCCAGGGTTGGTGAGAGTAATAGTGGCGCCTTGGAAATCGGTGACGGCAAGTTTGTTGGTTTTTACCTTGCGCACGAGTTCTTCATAGGAATTCAGGAATTCAGCGAAACTCAACCCACCGGTGTTACGTAATACCGGCACAACAAGCGTGCGCGAACCGTCTGATTTAGCCACGTCGACGGCTAGACCCATGTTCACTTCAGGGTTGCGAATAATTTGCGGCGCACCTGCTTCATCGGTAGCAAAACTATTGTTCATTGCAGGAACCGCATCGGCAATAGCGCGCACAATGGCATAGCCAATGATGTGCGTGAAACTCACTTTGCCCATCCCGCCACGGGTCATGTACGAGTTGATAGCACGGCGATTTACTTCGAGAAGTCGAGCAGGAACATTACGAAAGCTTGTTGCTGTAGGAACAGTCAAACTGCGTTCCATATTGGCAACGATGGCAGCACCCGAACCACGAATGGGTTCTGGATGAGTAGCCGATGTTGGCGCGGTGACAGCGGCTTTGGCAACAGGAGCATTTTCGCCAGATGCAGTTGGCGCACTCGCTACAGGAGCAGCATTTTGCGTTACACCCGGCACTGCGCCGGCATGGCCTGGCACGTAGTCGGTGAAAAACTCACGCCATGTGTCGGACACCGCGGTGGGGTCGATACGGAATTGTTCGTACATCTCGTCGACGAGCCAGGAGTTCGGACCAAAGACGTCTTGTGGGGAGGGGTTGCTGTTCGGCATCGTTTCAAATCGTACTCTTCACCCCTCGTCTCAACAGTCTTCAAATGAATAGCGGCACAGAAAGCCGCTTTTCACGCACCCCTATGGACACCACCAAGATTCCACTTGTAGAGTTTCCCCATGACCCCTCGCCTGTCTTTGCGCACTACTTTTGCTGCTCTCGTCGCTGTTTCTGCCCTGTCGGCCTGTGGCGGCGGCACCTCTGCCCCAGCCCAAACCGTTCCCACCGACGCTGGCCTTGTTGTCACAGCCGTCAAAACAATCCGCTTCGACGCAAGTGAGTACACCGCCACCGCTGGCGACATCAAGGTTGCCTACTCCAATGAAGACTCTGTTCGCCACACCCTGGTAGTTGTCAAAGACGGAACTAAGGTCCCGAACTTCAAACTCGTGGTTGCCCAAAAAGGCGCCGTCGACGTTGCCGCCGTCAATTTAACTACCGGCAGCTACACCCTCATTTGCGATGTACCTGGCCACCAAAATATGAAAGCAACTCTGACCGTTAGCTAGCAGGTACTGCGCGCAACGCCACTGGTATTGCGCTCATCACGGGAATACCCGTAATGGGGTCGTAACCACTTTGCAGGTCAATGAGAGCGCCAGTTGTTGAACCCACGACCGACAAATCGTTTGGCGTATCGGGCAGACCACCCCAGGCATGTGCCAACGACACCATGCCACGGCGCACATCATCGGCAGATTTCACCACTGCTTTGATGGAGCCTTTTGGTGAAGCGACTTCAATAGTGTCGCCATCGGCAATGCCAAGTTCCGCAAGGTCTAACGAGTTCACGTGCGCAAAGTTGGTACCTTCACGCGAGCGCAGTTTTTCTACTTCGCGGCCCGACGAGTTGAACACGCTCTTCAAACGCCGCGTGGTCATACGGAATGTGTGTACCTCAGGGTCGAAACCATGAATGACCGCACCAGATGATGACTCATGAAATACGTCGTTCATCTCTTCAGCAATTCCTGCAGGAACCATTTCTAACCGCGCCTGACTTGTTGGGTCAGCTGGCTGAACGGTGGTGATGTATTCAGGGAAAAGATGCCCGCCCACATGTTTGCGCAATTCCGCTAGCGGCAACTTTGCTTTGGCGTAAATGAGGTCGAGCACATCGTCGCCCGTGATGTGCATTCCTGGTGTGATGTCTCCACCTGGCATCTTGATGGTGATGCCAAGTCGCCCCGCAACCTCGGTATACACCTGCCACTCTTGGCGAATATCGCCCCGCATTTCCAACACAGCAGGTGTGTAATGCTGATACGGCTGATCGAACCAACGGTCGATGGTGGTGGGCACATCTGGTCGTTCCAAGCTCAACGTGCTGGCAATGACGTAATGAGCAAGTTGTGCAGATGGCGACACGTGCACGTCCATGAGCACATGCAAGTCGAGTGCACGCAATGCTTCAACAGTGGTGCGTTGGTCTGGCCACGACACCACAGGGTTTCCACCCAAGGTGAAGAGTGCACGAATTTGCCCTTCGCCTTCTAACAAAATTTCTTCAGCCAGCGTTGAGGTTGCTGCTTGGCCGCGCTGCATATAAATGTCACGCATCCGCGACTTCGAGCCCTTGGTGAGCATCTCTGGCTTGGGAGGAATCACTCCTGCTCGTATTTGCCCCGGAGGGGTCATGAGACCACCTGGGTTGTACATCGTTTCGCCTTCGCGGTTGTAGCGACCACACAAGGTGTTCAATACCAACACCAAATGCTCGGTGAGCGAAGAGTGCGGCGCCATGTCGGGCCCGGTACCGGTGGTCACTGCTCCACGCGGACCTTCTGTAAACTTTTCAGCAGCAGTCACAATGAGTGCTTGTTCCACACCTGCACGCTGACTGACATAGTCGAGCGTGAATGGGTCGACCGCTATACGCAATTCATCGAGGCCATTGACATAGCGACCACAAAAATCTTTGTCGTATGAGTCGGTGGCAAGAATTTGGCGAATGATGCCTGCCAACAAAGTGGGGTCTTCTCCCGCACGCACCGGCAAATACAAATCGGCATAGTGAGCCACTTCGGTGAAACGAGGGTCAATAACAATGAGAAAGAGACCACGTTCTTTTGCTTGGCGCAAACGCACCAGTGGGTTAAACCCAGGAATTCCACCGGGGTAACCAAATGTGCTCACCAATGTGTTGCAACCAATGACCATGGCAACGTCGGCGGTTTCAAAACCTTGCACACCTGCTGCCCATGCTCCATGACGAAGCGGCGCAATTGCCTTACCGGGTTGGTCGATAGAAGAAGAGGTATAGAAACTCTCTGAACCAATTGCAGCGTGGAATGCGGCAGCGATGGGAAGGCCAGTTGCATTTTGATACGCAGCGGTTCCGCAATATGTAGCAATTGCGCGTGGTCCGTACTTTTCTAGGATGCCTGCCAACTTGTCGGCAATTTCATCGAAAGCAATATTGGTATCGATGGGGTTCAGCACATCACCCGTGCGCTTCAAACTTTCGCGCAAACGTCCGGGGTGCTCATGTTGCCCGCCTAAGTTGCGACCCTTCACGCATGTATAACCCTCATACATCGGGTCGTCTTGCACGCCATGAACGCCAAGCACTGCGTTGCTGACGGTGTCTACTTCAACATCGATGGCACAACCCGCATGACAGAACCGGCAAAAACTGCGACGTGTTTCAATACTCATGTATCCCCCTTGGCAAATGCGCTGCTCAAGGAAACACTAGGCGATTTACTTCGGCGAGTTTTCCTCGAGACCCATTCCCAAGACAATGTCTTCATAGTCAATGGTCCATAAACGCCCAGCGGTCACAGAATCGCCTTCGTAGCAGCGCCAGCCCAATCGCCTTTGCACTTCAGGGCTAAATTTCTTCACGAGTTCCCAAGGGTTCGCAATAGGTAATGCTTCTTCAGGAGTGAGCCAACCCACAACATGCGATACGTGCATTCCCATACGCCAGTCATTGGCAGAGGAATTTGCTCCGCCTCCATGCAAGGCGCGCCCGGCGTAGAGAAGTCCGCTGCCGGCAGCCATTTCAGCCTGCACCACAAGATGATCACACGACCGGTCTGAAAAATCTTTCCACAGGTGACTTCCTGGAACAACGTTTGTGGCACCGTTTTCTTTTGTGAACTCACCCAGTGCGAGCATCCAGCTCACGGTTACTTCGGGTGCATCTGGTGTTTCAAAATATGGCCAGTTAGCGACATCACGGTGCAACAACTGAGCTTCTTGACCAGGTCCAATCACCATCATTTGAGCTGAGTTCAACCACCAATCGACTGCATTTCCCAATAGGAGTTCATTACTGATTGCCGTCATGAGCGGATGTGTGAGCACTTCGATAAATGCGGGGCTGCGTTCTGCGAGGCGACCAAATCGTTTGGTATTTGTTCCCCAAAACTCTTCCACTATGGAGTCACCGCTGCGCGTTCCAGCGTGCATGTTGTGAGTAACTGAGTCGAGATCATTGCGCAGTCGTTGCACAAGGTCACTCGACAAAAGGTTCGTCACGATGACAGCGCCATCACGTTCCATGATTGCGAGAATGTCACCTATGGGCGCAGTGGATTCCACAGTTACTAATGCCGACATACTTTTCATCAATCGTTAGGGGCTTTCAACAATAACAGGGGAAGTAAACAAAAAAACCCCCAGCCGTAGCTGAGGGTTTTTTGACTAGAGCGGAAAGTGAATTAGCCGAGAAGAATTTCTGACAAAATCCACAAAACGAGCCACAAGATGCCACCCGTTATGAGGGCATTTTTATGGCTTTCGTATGGCCAGAGCAATTTGTTTGTTGCTGCAGTACCACCAAGAAGACCAAGTGCATTGATTTGCAAAATTGCCACGATGGCAATGGCAATGATGAAGAAGGTCCAGGCATTGCCGCTGGTTGCACCAGCAAATGCACCGTTGTAGAAGTGAGCTGCACCCACCATGAAGAACAACATGGAGAACGAGAAAATGAAGTTCTGACGTGAAGCAAGAAGTGCCTTACGACCAGCGCCTGGGGCACCTGCGTTAGCTTCGCCACCTGCAAGCACATTGGCTGCATTGGCAAGAACAACTTTTTGGTTCTTCCAAATGACCATCCATACGTTGGCCGCCATGAGAATGCCGAGCACCATGCCGATGCTGATTGCCACGTCGTGACCAATGCCCTGACCTGAAGTATCGGTCATGAAGTCTTGGAAGTAGTTCTTCACCAAACCAGTAATGAGGATGCCGGTGACCAATGTGGCAATTGAAGCCCAACGGAACCACCACAAAGCGCGACGAGCAACTTTGTCGATGGCGATGTTACGAGCCTTGCCCTCATCGCCAAATGCAGCAAAGGCTGGCACTTGAACGAGGTTGAAGTAGTACAGCAAACCGATCCAGCAAATGCCAGCAACGATGTGTAGCCAACGGAAACCAAAGTTTCCGAGGTAGTCGCGAGAAAGCAACTCCATTTTGTATGCCCCTTTGAGTCATTCAGAAAAACTGAAACAGATAACACCTGAAACGTACCACCCTTCATCGCCGAAGGCGGGTAACGTAAGGGCGCCATGGCACATGAATTCATCTACACCTGCTACAAACTGGCCCGGTTTTACCCACCAGACCGCACCATTTTGGAAAATATCTCCCTGTCCTTCTATCCAGGCGCCAAAATTGGCGTTATTGGCTCCAACGGCAGCGGTAAGTCAAGCCTGTTGCGCATCATGGCGGGTATCGACGACGAGTACACCGGCGAAGCCCGCCTCACCCCTGGCTTCAGTGTGGGAATGCTCGAACAAGAACCTCGGCTCGACCCCACCAAAGACGTACTCGGGAACGTCATGGATGGTGTTGCCCCCATTCGCGACATGCTCACCCGCTACGACGAGGTCATGGCCATGTGGGCCGACCCCGATGCCGACTACGAAAAAGTAGGCGCACTTCAAGCCGACCTCGAAAACAAAATTGCTGCTGCCGATGCATGGAGCCTCGACCGCAATGTTGAAATTGCCATGGATGCATTGCGTTGCCCCGCAAACGATGCCGACGTCACCACTCTTTCTGGCGGTGAAGCACGCCGCGTGGCGCTCTGTCGACTCTTGCTCAGCCACCCCGACTTGTTGTTGCTCGATGAGCCCACCAACCACCTCGACGCCGAAAGCGTGTTGTGGCTTGAACGCTTTCTTCAGGAATATTCGGGCACCGTGGTGGCAATTACCCACGACCGTTACTTCCTCGACAATGTGGCCAAATGGATTCTGGAACTCGATCGCGGCCGCGGCTTCCCCTTCGAAGGCAACTACTCCAGTTGGCTTGAACAAAAACAACAACGCCTCTTGCAAGAAGACAAGGCAAACGAAACTCGTGCTCGTTCACTCCAACGCGAACTTGAATGGGTCAAAATGTCACCCAAGGCGCGACAAGCAAAAGGTAAAGCTCGTTTGTCTGCCTACGAGAAGTTGCATGCTGAAGCACAAGCTGCCGAAAGCGGACCCGACCGGATGGAAATTCCTATTCCGTCAGGTCCACGTCTTGGCGACACCGTTATTGAGGTAAAAAACCTGTCGAAGGGTTTTGGCGATCGCTTGCTTATTGACGACTTGTCGTTCACCTTGCCACCCGCTGGCATTGTTGGCATCGTCGGCCCGAACGGTGCAGGTAAAACCACGCTGTTTCGCATGCTCGCAGGTTTAGAGTCGCCCGATACTGGCACGGTCACCATTGGCGACACTGTGCAGTTGAGCTATGTCGACCAAAACCGCGACAACCTCGACGCCGCTGCCACCGTCTATGAAGAAATTACGGGCGGTGTGGAGCACATGAAGGTTGGCGGTCGTGAAATTCATGGCCGTGCCTATGTTTCAAGTTTCAACTTCAAAGGAAGCGACCAGCAAAAACTTGTCGGCGATCTTTCTGGTGGAGAAAGAAACCGCGTACACCTTGCCAAGCTCTTAAAGCGCGGCGGAAACTTGCTTCTTCTCGACGAACCCACCAACGACCTCGACGTCGATACATTGCGTGCACTTGAAACTGCTCTTGAAGGTTTCCCCGGATGCGCTGTTGTCATCAGCCACGACCGATGGTTCCTCGACCGTATTGCCACGCACGTTCTCGCCTTTGAAGGCGACAGCCAAGTGCGTTGGTTTGAAGGAAACTTCAGTGAATACGAAGCCTGGCGCCGTAAGGAACTTGGCTCATCTGCCGACACTCCTCATCGCATCAAGTACAAGCCCATCGCTCGCTAAGTCATCATGACCAGTATCAAGACTTTCCGATGGGCATGCGCTGTCACTTTCGTCTGCGGCATCGCTGGCATCATCGTTTCGTCGATTGCAGGAAACAACGAAGGCTGGGTCATCAGCATTGGTCTCACCACCACTGCTGCGGCCATTGTGCTCATTGTTGTTTCAACAGTTACTGCAAAAGAGCGCATTCATACCTTCAACGAAGTAGAAGCGGAATACCTCGAAGCAAAAATAGATGAGCAAGTAAAAAATGGTGCTTCAGAAGAAGAGCTCCGCGATATTGTGCGGCGCGCCATCGCGCTGGGGCAACGCTCGACATGACCACCGATGTTGAACTCACGCAAGAGCTCATCCTCGATGATCATTTGCTCGCCGCTGCACTTGCACGTGCTGCTGGGCAACAACTTCAAGAATTGCGCACCACTCTTTTTGCGCAAGGTTCAACGAAGTGGCACATCAAAGACACTGGCGACGAAGTTGGCCATCGCTTTCTCATGGAAGCACTCGCTCATCATCGCCCGAACGATGCTGTTTTGTCTGAGGAAGGCGCCGACAACAACAAGCGCTTAAGCGCCAACCGAGTATGGATTATCGACCCACTCGATGGCACCAATGAATACAGCGAAGAAGGCCGCGGCGACTGGGCCATACATGTTGCTTTGTGGGAGAACGGCGAACTCACTGCAGGCGCAGTTGCATTACCCGTTCTTGGCATCACATTGAGCACCGACCCTGCAACGAAACCTGTGCTTCCCGCTCCCCTTACACGTAAACCTCGCCTCATTACTTCTCGTAATCGCGCACCGTATTCAGCTCACCTTGTGGCTAATGCAATTGACTGCGACGCCATTCGCATGGGCTCGGCAGGCGCTAAAGCTATGGCTGTTGTACTTGGCGAAGCCGACATCTATGTGCACGATGGCGGAATGCACCAATGGGACTCTGCAGCGCCCGTCGCCGTTGCCCGAGCAGCAGGACTCCACACGTCTCGCATTGATGGTTCACCATTTGTTTACAACCAACGCGAAACGTGGCTACCCGACCTCATTATTTGCCGACCAGAATTTGTCGAGCCCGTCATGAAGGCCTTGTGGACTGACGACTAGGTCAGCCTTTCAACAACGCTTCTGTGTGTTCACCTAAGTACGGAACAGGGCCAGGGCGAATTTCATAATCTTCAAAGTCAACCGGGCTATTGACTGCTTCAAATGGTTCTTCACCATCACGCGGAGACATGGAAACAAATCCGCCAGCAGCACGTGCTTGTGGGTCGAGAATCACATCGACAATGGAGTTGACGGGCGCCCACCACACATCGTGCTCGTCGAACAATGCGGTCCATTCATTCAGTGGTTTCGTAGCAAAAAATGCATCGAGCAGCGCAATGAGTTCCACGTTGTTCTGCAAACGCAGTTGAGTTGTTTTGAATTTGTCGACTAACAACTCATCGGAGTTGATGGTGGCCAATAGTGCTGGCCAATGCCGATGTGCTTCCAGACCCAGCAACCAAAAACCCTTGCCATCGCCAGCTACATAGCTATTAATGAGCGGGGCGCGGCTATTGCTGCGTGAACGTGTGCTCTCCCGTTTGCCAAATCGCAATTGGACACCAATGTCCCATGCGATGTTGTACATTCCGTTACGCAACAAACTTGTAGACACCATGCGCCCTTGCCCGGTGCGTTGCGCATCGAAGAGCGCCGCAGTCACCCCCGCAACAAGTGACATCCCCGTCACGTGGTCACCGTGACCGCTGCGCAAAGTTGCCAGCGTCTCGCCAGGTGGAACCAAACTATGTGCGGCACCAGAACGCGCCCAATAGCCACCCAGGTCGTAACCGGGGCGATGCGCATCGGGACCTTCCAAACCAAAACCAGAAATGATGCCGTACACCAACTTTGGAAATTTTTGGCGCAGTGCAGGTGGGTCGATACCCAAACGCTGCAGTGCAGCAAAGCGCAAATTAGTAATGAAGATGTCGGCGGTTTCCAACAACAGCATCATCTGCGCCATTCCCTCTTCTGAACGCAGGTTGATGACCACCGACTTCTTGCCGCGGTTATCGATTTCAAAAGGAGGTACAGCCTTTTGTTCTTGCACACCAATGGCGCCAAAAACATTGCGTTGCGGGTCACCATCGGGTGGCTCTACCTTCACTACATCGGCGCCCCAGTCGGCAAGAACTCCACCGCATGCTGGCCCAGCAACCCAAATGCCGAGTTCGACAACTTTGACTCCGGCAAGTGGCCCTGGTCTCATCTTTTTCCCCTATTCAGCGATGTGATCTCTTTCATCATGTCACTCTTGTCCCACTAATTCTCACTTGAATAGGCGCACTTGCAATACACGGGGCAAACTAGGGGCGTGACACGACCTAATGATTGTTCTTGGGGTGCTTTTAGTGATGAAGCGCCGTGGGTGTTGAGTGAAGACCACCTTGCATGGGCCAACGATGCAACCCAAATTCGCATCAACGTGCGCCGCGAAGTTCCCGACCTCACCACTCCACGCCGCATTCCACCGCTTGGTCGGCTTCTCTATGTTGTTTGTGTTCTTGGCTCAGCAGTGCTGCCCTGGCTTATTCGAAAGAAACTCAAAAGGTTTGCCACCCCTGCTGAAAGCAACGCAGCAATATCACTGCGTCTGCGCAAAGCAGTAGAAACACTTGGGCCCACTTACATCAAACTCGGACAAATCATTTCGAGTGGTGAAGGCCTATTCCCCGGAGAACTTGTTGAGGAATTCAAACGCTGTCGCGACCAGGTTCCAGCAGAACCATTTGACACCGTACAACTCACCATCGAGCAAGACCTCGGATGTCGCCTCAACGACGTGTTCTTGCACATCGATACCACTCCACTTGCTGCTGCTTCCATTGCCCAAGTTCATGCAGCAACTCTCACCACTGGTGAATCGGTTGTAGTCAAAGTTCAACGACCAAATATTGGCAAGCTCGTTCGTAAAGATCTGCGCGTCATGGCCTGGCTTGCACCGTTTCTTATTGGTCGTATCAAAATCGCCGCGCTCGCCAACCCACCAGCTCTTGTTGAACTTTTTGCCGAAACCATCGTTGAAGAACTCGACTTCCGCATGGAGGCATCAAACATGGTCGACGTGTCGCGCATGTTGCACCGCCTCCACCAAACTGGGTACATCGTTCCCCGGCCACACCCCTCGCTTGTCTCGCGGCGCATCTTGGTGATGGAACGTTTATACGGGTTCAACTTCGATGATGTTGAAGGCATGAAAGCAGCTGGCCTCGATACAGAGGCAATTATTCGCACCGGCATGATCGCCTTCATGGAAGGCGCAATGATTGAAGGCATCTTCCATGGTGATCTTCACGGTGGCAACCTCTTTGTGCTTTCAGATGGCAGAACCGCACTGCTCGACTTCGGCATTGTGGGTCGGCTCTCCCCTACTCGACGCGTTGCCTTTTTGCGGATGCTGCTGGGCGCCACCACAAACGACGTGAAAGGCCAAGTAGAAGCACTGCGCGACCTCGGTGCACTTCCCCTCGATGTTGACGTTGCTCAGGTCATTTCCGATCTACGACTCGACCAACAAACCATCGACCCCACGTCACTTTCGGGCGAAGAACTGGTGAAAGAAGTACAACGCATTGTGAAAGCGCTTCTTGGCTATGGGGCAAGCATGCCAAAAGAACTCATGTTGTATGTGAAGAACATGGTCTTTCTCGACGGCGCCATTTCGCGACTCGCCCCCGACCTCGACATCTTGGCCGAAGTAGCAAACATTTCGATGCTTTTTGCCGAACGACATGGCGAACAAATTGGTCGCGACCTCGGCATCAATGCGCAAAGCATTGAACTGAACCTCGACAGCGTGAAAGCGGGCTTTGGTCTCGAAGCGAGCGTGAACCGTCTCACTTACCGTGAGCTACAACAGCGCCGAGAGCTCATCAATAAACGCATGCGCGACCACGTACGCAAATAGTTGCTTTACAGCACCACAACTGGTGTGCCAATTTTGGCAAACGACCACAGGAACTCGGCGTCTAACTTCGCTTGGCGCTGACAGCCACCAGAAAGCCGTGTTCCTAATTCTGCTTCCGTTTGATACACCGTGTTGTCGCTGCGATGCACAGGTATTTGGTGAAAGCCAATTGCACCGATAGCGGTTTTTAGCCAACGCACCATTTTTTTGAGAAAGGCCTTACCGTTCCACGCCGTTGTGATTTCCGAACGGCTGTACACCTGATGCGTACCGCGAGTTTCGTTGTTGTATCGGCTACCCGATACCAACCATGATCGAATGATGTTCTCATTTTTGTCCACTGCCCATACACGTTGACCTGCACGCTCGTACACCAAGCGTCGCCCCGACCCAGAGTTTGCTGGGAGCACAGGAGCGGAAGCTCCCGTTGAGGCCACAGAAGACAACAAGAACCCGAGCGAGTCTTTTGCCCCTTTCGCCGGTACGGGCGTACGTACCACCAGCAGGTTTTCATCGGGCCAAATGCCAAGCGCCAGTGCAGTTTCACGGCCGGCAATGCCATCAATAAATAGTTCCTTTTTCGTCTGCAATGCAGTGACGGCAACTTGGGTTGCCACATCGTAAGTGCCCGTCACTTTTTCGAGATAGTTATTTTTCACCAGAGCCTGTTGCAAGCACACCACGTCTTTACCTGTGGTGCCCGGGCGCAAAGCTTTCATGGGAATCGTGCACGGCTCGGCACTTGCTGGGTCGTCACCAATGAGGTCTGCCAGAGCAACGGTGGTGCTTGAGTCCAATACCGTGGTGCTGGTTGCCACTACTGAAGTTGTGGGGGCACTTGTGTTGTCATTGCGTACTGCTCCAACGCCAACGTAAAACACCCCAGACACCACAATGACGGCGAGGAGCAAAAGTTGCTTACGGTTGGCGTGTGAGTTCATAAGAGATTTTCCGAGCTATCGACACTCTCAATGTACCGCCATACGCATTACGTGCCATACCCTTCGCCCTGCCACACTAGAGAGGTGCGTTTACTTATCGCTCGCTGCAGTGTTCATTACGTTGGCCGCCTGGAGTCGCGCCTCGATGAAGCAACGCGCCTCATTATGGTGAAAGCCGATGGGTGTGTTGCTATTCACGCCGACGGCGGAGCCTATAAACCACTCAACTGGATGAACTCACCCAATACCTTGCAGGAAAATGAAGGCGAGTGGATTGTCGCTAACCCAAAAGGCGAAACCATCACCATCACTTTGCACGAAATATTTCTCGACACCCACCATCACCTTGGCGAAGACCCTGGGCTCTCTAAAGATGGCGTGGAAGCACACTTGCAAGAACTACTTGCGGCGATGCCAGAAACAATTGAAGAAGGTCTCACGCTCATTCGCCGCGAGTACCCCACTGCCATTGGGCCTGTAGACCTCTTATGCAGAGACAAAGATGGAAACACGGTGGCCATTGAAGTGAAACGCCGTGGTGAAATTGATGGTGTGGAACAACTTGCCCGCTACTTGGAGTATCTACACAACGACACGTCGCTTGGCGCTATTCGAGGCATTTACGTTGCCCAGGTCATTAAACCGCAAGCCAAAACCTTGGCAACTACACGCGGTTTTACTTGTGTAGAAATTGACTACGAGCTTTTACGTGGCAATAAGCCAGACGAGCTCACGCTCTTTTAAGAGATGTGCAAGCC
>WLST01000029.1 GCA_009711295.1 Actinomycetota bacterium
TCCACCATGTGTTTGCTCGGAACTTTTGCGCACCACACAGTGGTCAATGAAGCTTCATGCATCAAAATTGAAAAAGACATTCCACTTGAAAAAGCATGCTTGCTCGGTTGTGGTGTTGTTACTGGCTGGGGAAGCAGTGTGTATGCCGCAGAAGTATCGCCTGGTGACACCGTTGTTGTTGTGGGTATTGGTGGCATTGGTGCAAACGCTGTGCAAGGCGCAAAACTTGCAGGTGCAAAGCATGTCATTGCTATTGACCCCATCGAGTTCAAGCGTGAAAAAGCCATGCAATTTGGCGCAACACACACTGCAGCATCAATGGCAGAAGCACTTCCGCTCGTTCAGCAAATTTCTTGGGGCACCATGGCAAACAAGGTCATTATGACCATGGGTGTTGGTAGTGGTGCAGTGATTGGCGAAGCACTTGCCCTCACGGCAAAGCGTGGACGCGTGGTTGTGACCAACATTCACCCTGCAATGGAGTACAGCGCAAGCATGAGCCTGCTCGATCTCACATTGATGGAAAAGCAAGTGGTTGGTTCGCTCTTTGGTTCGGGTAATCCTCGTGCCGACATTCCAAAACTCATCAGCCTGTATCGCGAAGGTCAACTCGACCTCGACAGCCTCATTTCTAAGACCTACCCACTTGAGGGTGTGAATGACGGTTACGAAGACATGCGCGCCGGAAAAAATATCCGCGGCGTACTCGTCTATAGCTGAAATGGTTTTACCGAAAAACACTCTCAGTGCAGTTCATGAACAAGTAGTTGGCCGCCATCGTGAAATTGAACTCACGTTGGCGGCCCTCACTGCTCGGCGCCACATCATTCTTGAAGGCCCACCTGGTACGGGTAAATCAACCCTTTTACGGGCAATTGCCCAGGCAATGAATGTGGGGTTTGTTTTTGTTGAAGGAAATGCTGAACTCACGCCAGCGCGTCTAGCGGGAACATTCGACCCTGCCCGGGTTCTGAACGACGGCTACAAGCCCGATGCATTCCTCGACGGCCCTCTCGTTGAGGCAATGCGTGCTGGGTCACTTCTCTACATCGAAGAGATCAACCGCATTCCCGAAGAAACTCTCAATGTGCTCATCACGGTGATGAGCGAAGGTGAAATTACTGTTCCTCGATTGGGCAGAATTCTCGCTGAACCCGGGTTTCAAATGATTGCGGCAATGAACCCATTCGACTCCGTTGGTACGGCACGTATTTCTAGTGCGGTGTACGACCGAATGTGCCGTATCTCAGTTGCATATCAAAGTGCTGAAGATGAAACCAACATCGTGCATCGTGCATCACCTGCTTCAAACAAACAGTGGTGTGCACAAGTTGTCAATGTGGTGCGCCACACGCGTACTCACAGCGATTTGCGTACCGGGTCCTCAGTTCGTGGAGCAATAGACACCGCACTTGTGGCGCAGTCACTAGGCGAACTGCGTGGCAAAGATCCGCTAGACCCGTTAGTGGGTCTTGATGCAGCACTCACATCATTGAGTGGACGCGTGAAACTTCGTGAAGGTATAGCGCGCAGTGTTGAAGAAGTCATTACCGACATTTGGAATACCGTCTTTGCAGAGCCATCAGAAAATGGTGATGTGGGAAAAGTGACCGCCCCGACTGGGGCAACGAACTCCCACTCGTAAAAGAGGGTGCTGCTGCACAGGCGGCTGAAGCAGAGTCGGCGAAGAAAACAAAATCACGTAGCGAGTTGCAACGGCATAGCAATTTTGACGAAGTATCTCCCGAGGTTGGAGAACTTAATGAGTCGGCAATTGATGAGGGAATGCAGAGTGACCCCGATGCAACCATGGCATTGCTTGCCGACCTCACCGCCGCCACCGACCCTAAATTGCGCGAACTAGCAAAGAGGATTGCCGGAAGACTCATGCTCGATGTGGCACAACGAACACCGCTGCGGCGGCGCGGCTTAGGGAAACTTGTCACCGCGAAATATCGTGATGGTGGAGATATTGATCTTGATGCAAGCACCGATGCATTCCGCGGCACGCAAAATGCTCGTGAAATACACATTGAAGAATTGCACGTGCGCACCTGGGAAAAACGAGATACAGCGCTGTGCCTCTTGGTCGACCGCAGCGGCTCAATGGGTGGAGCACCACTGGCAACATCTGCGGTTGCAGCAGCCGCAATTGCCACTCGCGAACCCACGGATTACAGCGTTTTAGCTTTTAGTCGGGATGTTGTTGTGGCAAAGTCACAAGATTCATACAAACCCGGCAATGAAGTAGTGAATAGCGTTCTCACATTGCGCGGTTTTGGTACAACCGATATTGCTCAAGCTTTAGAGGCGGCCCAGATGCAACTCTCTCGTTCACGCGCAGCGAGAAAAATTGTGGTGCTTTTATCAGATTGCCGTTCCAATGAACCTGGAGATATAGATGCTGCTGCACGCACTATTGAAGAACTTGTGGTGATTGCTCCTGCCGATGATGATGTTGAAGCGAGAGCCTTTGCGCATCGTGTAGGAGCACGTGTTACTTCGGTAACAGGTCCAACAGATATTCCAGGAGCATTAGCCCAGGTACTTGATAGCTAGCGACAGTTGGGGTCGTTTGGTGGCGTGATGCTGAAGCGCTGCTGAACAACTTCTTGGTTTAACACCGTTGTTTGTGTCGGGGAACTAGGTGGTGTTGTTGTGGTGGCAGCAGCCCGTGGCGTTGCATTTGCCGACATTTTGCTCACCGATTTTCCTGGAACAGTTGAACTCGTGGTAGTGGGTGCAAACAAAGTGGTAGTAGGTAACACTTTTGTTCCTACGCTTGTTTCCGTAGCTATGGTCTGGCTCGTTACTTCGGTAATTTCTGCCGAACCTTGAAAGATCGACAATATTTGCAACATGGAGTCGCTCTTTAAGTTGGGTTCAATGACCGATTGCCCACCAATAGCTTTGCCAAAACCTTCAACGGTGTAGGTATGCACATTGTCTTCGGTGACATTGCGCATGGCGCGGGCAAGTTGCAACAAGCTGATGGGTGAGAGTTGGTCGTCGGTAATGAGGTTCTTTAACCCGGCACTCAGCAATTGATTGGCGACGGAAGGGTTGCCAATTCCTTTGTCGAGCGCGGAACGCAAAATGCGACGAATGAAGTCTTGCTGGCGGGCAATGCGACCCCAGTCGCTGCTGGGGTCTTGCACCCATTTGTTTTTCTTACTATCGAAATAGAAGTAGTGACGTGAACGAACGTATTGCAATGCGCGGTCGCCGTTGAGTTTTGCGCAACCGGCACTCTTTACTAAAAAGCCAGTTGCTCGGTCGCGCGTGGGGTATTCAAAGGGAATGCGTACGCCACCCACAGCATCGACAATGGACTTAAAGGCACAGAAGTCGATACTGACGTAGTGGTCGACACCTATGTTGAAGTTGGAACGAATGGTATCGATGAGTCGGTTCGGGTCTTTTGGGCGATACGCGGTGTTAATACGGTTCCGGTGGTCACTATTGGCGATTTTTACGTAGAGGTCTCTTGGAAAAGAAAGAACCGCAGCTTGATTATTTTTTGGGTCAACACGAATGAGCATGATGCTGTCGGTGAGACCCGCATAGTTCGGACGATTTTTCAGTTCATCGGCGGAAGAAGAGTTGGGGTTGGCACAGGCGTTGTTGTCGCGGCCAGTGATAAGAAAGTTTTTTACCGACAAGTCCCCTTCGGGAAGATTGTTGAGGTCGTCGCCAGAATCGGTTTGGGTGTTCTGCGGGTTGCTCGAGATCGTGACCAGTTTGCGGTTTGATAACTGCTGGTTGGCGTAGACCAAAGCGCCTCCACCGGCAACACAGCCGAGAGCAACGGCAAGGTTCAACCCAAAGACCAACCGCTGCGGCCACGAATGGTGGAACCTCTTGGGCCGGGTAGTTTTTGTGCGCGCCATCTTGGTTGAACGCTATCGCTTTTCGGGTTTATGCCAAGGTGACAGTTGTAATGATTTCCCCATCTGCAGAGCGCAATTCGCTCTGCAAGACGGATCCGGCGTAGGTGAGGTCACCAAAAGTTGTGGTGATAGCTGTGAGGGCTTCACTTGGTGCAGTAATAACAATGCTTGCCACTTCTGCACGCTGAGAAACTTTTGCCTCAGTTTTCGCCCGGCGAATGGTTCCTAAGACTTCACAAACAGAGTTGAGTTGGAGCTCATGATTTCCTGTTGGTGTGCAACCGGCGATGCAGTCGTCACTTGTTGGCCAATGAGCGATGTGTACAGAAGAGTCATTCCACCAGCGCCACACTTCTTCAGAGACGAAAGGAATGAGGGGGGCAAAGAGTCGTTGCATGACCGAAAGAGCACGGCGCAACGCGGCGCGAGCCGATGCCGTAAGTTCCACTGGCATGGTGTCGAGTCCGTACGCCCGTTGTTTCACTAATTCCACGTAGTCATCGCAGAACCACCAGAAAAAAGCTTCTGTGCGTTCAAGTGAACGGGCGTAGTCGAAGTGAGTAAATGCGTTGGTGCATTCTTCAACAACGCCCGACAAGCGTTGCAGCATTGCAATGTCAATCATCTCTGTTGGCACGGCCGTTGCATCTACATCGCCGAAACTGAGTACAAACTTTGTGGCGTTCAGCAACTTGGTGCCGAGCTTGCGGCCTACCTTCATCTGCTCTTCGCTAAATGCAGTGTCTACGCCTGGGCGTGCACATGCTGCCCAATAACGCACGGCGTCGCTGCCGTACTGGTCGAAGAGGTCAATAGGCGTCACAACGTTGCCTTTTGACTTCGACATTTTCTTGCGGTCGGGGTCAAGAATCCAGCCTGACAGTGCAGCATTTTTCCACGGTGCAACACCATGCTCAAAGTGTGAACGCACCATGGTAGAGAACAACCACGTGCGAATAATTTCGTGCGCTTGGGGGCGAACGTCCATAGGGAACATGTGGTTAAACATTTCTGGGTCATCAATCCAGTGGCCAGCAATTTGTGGCGAAAGAGAACTCGTTGCCCAAGTGTCCATCACGTCGGGGTCGCCAACAAAACCATTGGCTTGTCCACGTTGCGATTCACTGAAGCCCGTTGGGACATCGGTGCTGGGGTCAACAGGTAATTGTTCGTTGGTTGGTATGAGCGGCGCGTCGTAGTTGGTAGTGCCATCGGCATTCAGGGAATACCAGAGCGGCACGGGAACACCGAAATAACGCTGGCGACTAATGAGCCAGTCACCATTCAAGCCTTCTACCCAGTTTTCGTAACGGTGGCGCATGTGTTCGGGGTGCCAAGTGAGTTCATGACCACGCTCAACAAACCGCGTACGCAGGTCGGCTTCGCGGCCACCATTGCGGATATACCACTGACGGCTTGTCACAATTTCGAGTGGGCGTTCGCCTTTTTCGAAAAACTTCACTGGGTGCATAATGGCGCGGGGTTCGCCGAGCATTTCCTCACTCGTGCGCAACATTTCAACAATGAGTGTTTGTGCTTGCTTAATTGATTTGCCGGCAAGTTGTGCATATGTCTCAATGCCGCGAGCAGAAGTAATGACTTCAGGTGCGTCGGCAACAATGCGGCCGTTGCGACCAATGACTGCGCGAGTAGGGAGTTGCAGTTCGCGCCACCAAATGACGTCGGTGACGTCACCAAAAGTACAGATCATGGCGATGCCTGTGCCTTTGTCTATTTGTGCAAGTGGGTGAGCAAGGATGGGCACCTCAACATCGAAGAGTGGAGTGCGAACCGTTGAACCAAATAATGGTTGGTAGCGCTCATCGTCGGGGTGTGCAACAAGAGCAACACACGCTGGCAACAATTCTGGTCGCGTGGTGTCGATGAGTATGTCGGTTTTACCGTCGGCAGTTTTTCCATTGGTGAGGTGAAATGCCAAGGTGTGATACGCGCCTGGTCGTTCACGATCTTCTAGTTCTGCTTGTGCAACAGCGGTATCGAAATCGACATCCCACAGCGTTGGTGCTTCTTGCATGTACGCCTCGCCGCGTTGCAAGTTGTTGAGAAACGCGCGTTGGCTTGTTTGGCGACTGCGCGCTTCAATAGTGGTGTAGAGCAACGACCAGTCGACAGATAAACCAAGGCGACGGAAAAGTTCTTCAAAAACTTTTTCATCTTCGTGCGTCAGTATGTTGCACAACTCAATGAAGTTCGGCCGCGAAATGGGAAGTGGCTTGTGATCTTTTGGCGGCTCACCTTGAAATGGTGGTGTGAAGTTGGCAACGTAAGGCACTGAAGCATCGCAGGTGACACCGTAATAATTTTGTACACGACGTTCAGTGGGTAATCCGTTGTCGTCCCAACCCATTGGGTAGAAAACGGTTTTGCCGCACATGCGCCAAAACCTGGCGATGGTGTCGGTGTGTGTGTACGAGAAAACGTGGCCCATATGCAACGACCCACTCACCGTTGGAGGAGGGGTATCGATGGCAAAAACCTCGCTACGGGGCCGGGTGCGGTCGAATGTATACACGCCCTCGGCGCTCCATGCGCCCGACCAGCGGTCTTCGATGCCGTCCAGGCTCGGTTTCTCGGGAACAGATTGCTTCGCAAGAGGTGTAGACATAGGCACTTACCCTAGAGTCAAAGAGTGCTTTCTCTCTACGACACTGCCACTCAAGAGGTCCGACCCCTTGCAATGCGCCAGCCCGGGCACCTCAGTATCTACCTCTGCGGCCCCACCGTCTATGGCCCACCCCACCTCGGGCACGGCCGAGCCACCCTGGTGTACGACATTTTGCGCCGTTATCTCACCTGGACGGGCATTCAGGTCCGCCTGGTTTCCAATATCACCGATATTGACGACAAAATCATCGACCGCGCCAACCGGGAAAACCGTCCATGGGCAGAAATTACCCATAAGTGCGAAACCATGTGGTTTTCGGCCATGGCCGCTCTCAATGTGGAGAAACCGAACGACATTCCTCATGCAACGGAATATGTCGACCAGATGGTGGCAATGATTGGCGAGCTCATTGGTCTGCAGCGTGCATATGCCACCTCCGATGGGGTGTATCTCAGTGTCACGTCGGTCAACGACTACGGCTTGCTTGCGCATCAAAAACTTGAAGACATGCTCGCAGGCGGTGGCGATCGTGAAGTGTTCGGTGCGAGTGAGAAAAAACACCCCGCCGATTTCGCATTATGGAAATTCACTAAGCCCGGTGAACCTGCATGGCCGTCGCCATGGGGTGAAGGTCGTCCGGGTTGGCATAGCGAGTGTGTGGTGATGAGCTTGCAGTTGCTTGGCGAAGGGTTCGACCTTCATTGTGGTGGCGCCGACTTGCGCTTTCCACACCACGAAAATGAACGTGCCCAAGCTGTTGCATTAGGAAAAACCTTTGCAAACCATTGGATGCATAATGGTTTTGTTGTCGACACCGAAGGCGAAAAAATGTCGAAGAGTTTGGGCAACGTCACCAACCTTCTCGACTTGGTGGAGCATTACGACCCGCGTGCTTACCGCATGTTGTTGTTGCAAACGCACTACCGCTCACCAGTTCGTGTGGGTCAAGACAACATCGATGCTTCGGTCAAAGCAGTAGGCAGTATTGATGGATTCTTCAACCGCATGTCGGAAGTGTCAAACAATGTCACTCCCGATGCAGCAACACTTGAATCATTCCAAGTAGCAATGAATAACGATCTCGACACACCTGGTGCAACTGCCTTAATGTTCGACACCATTCGTAAAGCCAATGCAGCACTAGACGTGAAAGACGATGCGCTTGCAGGTGCATTGGCAAGTGCGGTCGCGGAAATGTGTGTTGCTTTTGGTCTGCAAGTCAATGCATTTGCTGAAGTCAGCAGCGACATCGTGGACAAAGCACAACAACTCGACGCCGCTCGTGCCGCAAAAGATTTTGCGTTGGCCGATGCATTGCGCAATGAACTACAGGCCGCTGGCTACGTGGTGGAAACCACGAAAGAAGGCACAAAGGTTCGGCGTGGCTGAGCGCTCCAAATTTCCTGCCGGCTTCTGGGTTATTTGGAGCACTGTTGCTCTCGACATGGTGGGCTTTGGCATGGTGGTTCCCATTTTGGGGCGTTACGCCGATCGCTTTGGTGCAAGTGGCTTTGAAGTAGGGCTGCTTTTCACCTCATTTTCCATTGCACAGTTTTTCTTCGCCCCCATCATGGGACGATTGTCAGACCGCATCGGGCGCAAACCTGTCATCATCATTTCGCTTCTCGGTACTGCAGTAGGAAGCTTTATTACTGGTGCTGCCGGAACTTTATGGTTGCTCTTTTTAGGTCGCTTTCTCGATGGTGCATCGGGTGCCAGTGTGTCGGTTGCGCAAAGCGCCATTACCGATATTGCTCCGCCTGAACAGCGCGCTCGGTTGCTTGGCATGTTGGGCGCGGCATTTGGTGTTGGGTTTGTATTTGGCCCAGCAATCGGTGGGCTCGCTGCATTAGGCGGCCCACATGTTCCGTTTTATGTTGCAGGTGTTTTCGCACTGTGCAATGCAGTTGCTGCTTTCGTGCGTCTCCCTGAAACAAACCCACACATCGGCCAAGCACGTGTTGCAGTTCAGGTTGCTTCACGTCGTAGGAGTTTCGCCTGGAACAAATTCACCATTACAGCATTGCTATCGGGCACTGCCTTTGCTGGCTTTGAAGCAACGTTTGCATTGTTTGGTGAACGCCGCTTTCATCTCACCGAAGGATCCGCTGCTGCAGTATTTCTTGTCGTTGGTGTGATGCTTGTGGTGGTACAAGGTGGTCTCATTGGCCCGCTCACAAAAACATTTGGTTCTCCACGACTCCTCACTGCGGGTTTTGGGGTGCTCATCGCCGGGTTCCTAGTACTTTCCGTTGCAGAGGTATGGGCTTTGTTCTTCCTTGCGCTTGCGCTTTTATCTCTGGGCCAAGGTTTAGTAACTCCCTCTCTCACCAGTGTTGTTGCCGACTCAGTGTCTCCTGACCGGCGTGGAGAAGTATTGGGAGTTCAACAATCCGCTGGGGCGCTTTCGCGCATCATTGGTCCAGCAATTGCAGGGTTGCTTTTTGATCATGCCGGTGTTGCATGGCCATATGTTGTTGCTGCAGTTCTCACAGGGGCAGCACTTGCTACGGTTTCCCGTAGGAAATAAGCATCATGAAAGAACATTTTAGAAACGACAACCAACGCAGTACCGCTGGTGACGACAGGGCCTTAAGTGGTTTGTCTTCGTTCGATGCTCAACTGGGCCCGTCGCACATGGGGTATATCCCATCGCTCGACGGCCTGCGCGCCCTCGCCGTTCTTGCAGTCATTTTGTATCACGCACATTTCAGTTGGATCCGCGGCGGATTCATTGGCGTTGAAGTCTTTTTTGTCGTGAGCGGTTTTCTCATCACTTCACTGTTGTTGGAAGAGTCTGAAGATACGGGTGCAATTTCTTTGCGACAGTTTTGGATACGGCGTGCTCGGCGATTGTTGCCAGCACTGTTCACCATGTTGGTTGCGGTGTCGGCGTGGGCGCTCCTGTTTTCGAAGTACAAAGTAGGGCAGCTACGTCATGACTTTTTGTCTGCAGTTTTTTACATTTCAAACTGGTGGCAAATTTTCTCCAGCAACGTTCCCTATTTTGCACCTAAAGACCCACCTCTACTGCGCCACCTATGGTCACTTGCCGTAGAAGAACAATGGTATTTGCTGTGGCCAATTGCATTTATCGCGTTATTCAAGTGGGGTAAAAACCGTGCGAAGGTTGCTCAGGCGTTACTCGTTGTTGCGGCGTTCATCATGGTCTTTACTGCCGTTGCATATTCCTCTAGCAACGGTGACCGCATCAACTTTTTGTATCTCTCCACCATTACGCGATCAACTGGTTTGTTGCTTGGCGCGGCGGGTGCTTGCCTGTGGCGACCATGGCGCATGGCGGGTATTGCGCAGAGAGGGCGCGCCTCGGCAGCCGATATTCCAGAGCGCACCCTCAACCTTGCGGCATTGGTCAGCGGTTCGCTGCTAGTACTTCTGGCATTGGGTCTTACTGTTTCTGGGGCTCCGCTCTATCGCGGTGGATTAATTCTTGTATCTCTGTCTTCGCTCGTTCTCGTAGCGTGTGCGGTTCACCCCAATGCAGTTGGCGTGCAGAAATTTCTTGGTTACGCGCCTCTTGTTGAAATAGGGAAGCGCTCATATGGTTTGTATCTCTGGCACTGGCCTATTTTCTTGTTTACGAACGCGCGGGAATCGGCAGGAAAGTTTTTCATCGCCATTGTCATTACAGCAGTCGTCACTGAACTGTCTTTCCGCTGCATTGAAATGCCCATCCGTAATGGTTTCATCGGGCGCGCACGCGAGACATTAAAAAACATCAATCATCCACTCCGCAAAGACATGGTGATTATTGCAAGTAGCTATGCAACTGCAGCCGGAGTCCTTATTGCATCAGTGAGCATTGCTTTGGCTTTCACCACGCCTATCGACTTGTCGGTAGACAACGGTGACGACTTAGAGTTCGGGGCAACCACCACAATTGCTGGGGCAACACAAACCACCGTGAATGGCGTCGTCGCTCCTTCTACAACCTTGCCCACCCTTGCTAACCCCATTCGGTTGGTCATTGTCGGCGACTCACAAGCTAAAGCTCTTGCCAAGAATCTTCCCGTGGGTATTGAAAAAACTTTCACCGTTACCGACGGTGGTGTGTCGGGGTGCGGTGTGTACGACACAGGTACTGGAATTAGCCCTTCTATCGACTTCAAACAATCATTTGAATTCTGTCGAGGTTGGGAAAAGAAATGGACAGCTTCTGTTCAAAAAGCCAAAGGCCAGTTAGCTCTGGTCGTATTGGGGGCTTGGGAAGTTCTCGATGTTCTCGGTGGCGGAGTGAACTACTCGCTTGGCTCGGCACAAGCCAACACCTTCTTTAAAACACAAGTGAAGCGTGGCATCGATGCACTTGTTCTTGGTGGTGCAAAGGTCGCACTTCTTGAAGTGCCCTGCATGCGACCAAAAGACGTGAAAGGTGCTGGCATCCCGCCGCTGCCCGAGCGAGGTGATGACACGCGAACTGCTCAACTCAACAAGTTGCTCCAAGAAGTGGCAAGTGAAAATGCTGCCACAACCACTTTTGTGAAGGGCCCACGTGAGTGGTGCACCAGTTCAATTATTGGCAACGACCTGGGTTATCGCTGGGACGGTGTACACGTATACAAGCCTGGTGCGAAGTTGATTATGGACACTATTGCGCCCTCGCTCCTCGCCATTCCTTTGCAATAACTGTTAGAGCAACTTAAACGCCGCAATGGCAACGCTCATGAGCAAAGTGTTAATGCCCAGCATCGCCATAAACATGCGATGAGTTTGGTTGTTCATTTCTTTGCGTAGATCGAGAAATCCTGCGTTCATTTCACTTCGCAATGCGCTGAATTCGGTGTACATCTCTTTGCGAAGACCTGAGAATTCGTCTTGTATCTTTTTGTGCACTACGGCGAACTCGCTCTGCATTTCCTTGCGAAGACTTGCGACTTCGTCTTGCATGCCGTTGCGCAGAATTCCGGTTTCGTCGACAAACTCTTTGCGCATTTCATTGCGCAAATCAAGCAATGAGTTGTTGAAACCTAATTGCATGAAGTTGCCTAAGGTCTCAAGATCTTGTTTCGTAGCAAAATCATTCCAGCTAACGGGCGGCAGCAGTCGCATGAGAACAGCCGCAGAGTCGTCACTCATGATGTTCTCCACCTCCTTGTGAAGTTGCCTACGTTCAATTTCGCTCACACTCAAAATAACCCCCTTGGCTCGAGTCGTCCATGACTTTCTTTTTCTCATGTGTGCTTTGGTGGCCACAAACTGGCAACAAAATGAGTAGAAATTGCGGAAAATGAGGCATCTCGCCCTACTGCTGGGTAACTTATACGCATGGCTGATTTCTCCCTCCACCTCAACGACGACCAACTCCAAATTCAAGAATGGGTGCACACCTTCGCAAAAGATGTCATTCGTCCCGCCGCCCAAGAGTGGGATGAGCGCGAAGAGTTCCCTTGGCCAATCGTTCAAGAAGCAGCAAAAATTGGAATGTACGGCTGGGAATTCCTCATGAACAACATGGCCGACCCCACTGGTTTAACAATGCCAGTCACCATTGAAGAACTCTTCTGGGGCGACGCAGGTATTGGTATGGCAATTATGGGTTCTGGTCTTGCCGCTGCAGGAATCGCCGGCAACGGAACTCCTGAACAGGTCATCGAATGGGTGCCCCAGTGCTACGGCACTGCTGAAGATGTAAAACTCGGTGCGTTCTGTGTGAGCGAACCCGATGCAGGCTCCGACGTCTCAAGCTTGCGCACACGTGCTGTTTACGACGAAGCAAAAGATGAATGGGTGCTCAACGGAACAAAGGCTTGGATCACCAACGGTGGCATTGCAAACGTGCACGTTGTTGTTGCAGCAGTCGACCCAGCACTTAAAGGTCGTGGACAAGCATCATTCGTTGTTCCACCGAACACAAAGGGTCTTAGCCAAGGTCAGAAGTATGCAAAGCACGGTATTAAGGCATCGCACACTGCAGAAGTAGTGCTCGACGATGTGCGCGTGCCAGGTAGTTGCTTGCTCGGCGGCAAAGAAAAACTCGATGCAAAACTTGCTCGCTATCGCGAAGGTGGCGCATCAAGTGGCAAGCAGCCAGCAATGGCAACTTTCGAAGCAACACGCCCAGCTGTAGGCGCACAAGCACTTGGTGTTGCACGCGCTGCATATGAAATTGCTCTCGACTACGCCAAAGAGCGCGTTGCATTCGGCAAGCCCATCATCATGAACCAGGCCATTGCCTTCAAGCTCGCCAATATGGCAACACAAATCGATGCAGCTCGTCTGCTCATTTGGCGTGCAGCATGGCTCTCCAAAAATGGTGGCTTCAAAAATGCAGAAGGCTCCATGAGTAAGTTCTACGCATCGGAAATGTCGGTGAAAGTAACCGAAGAAGCCATCCAGATTCTTGGTGGTTATGGCTATACCCGTGAGTACCACGTAGAGCGCATGCATCGTGACGCAAAGATTCACACCATCTTTGAAGGCACTTCAGAGATTCAGCAGCTCGTGATTGCCCGTGCAATCTCCGGCTTGCGTGTTGAGTGATATCAATTTGAGAAAGAGATAGAACTTGGGGGCTGTGAATCATGAAAATTGCATTAGTTGGTGGGGGAATCGGCGGACTTACTGCTGCTCTTGCGCTCTCTCAGAGTTCTCATGAGGTCACCGTTTTTGAACGTTCTGCAGGAATCAGAGAAATTGGCGCAGGTGTTCAAATCAGCCCCAATGCTTCTCGTCTTTTGCATTCGCTCGGCCTCGGCCAGGCATTTTCAGAAATTGCGGTATATCCAGAACGAGTGATATTTCGGCGTTGGGAAGATGACTCCATCCTTCGTTCAACAGATCTTGACGAAAGTTTTGTATCGCAACATCAAGTGCCATTAGCAAACGTTGCACGTAATGATTTAGTTGAAATCCTTGGGCATGCGGTAGCACAAACCAAAAATGTGACCTTGAAATTTTCCACTCATGTTGTTGGGGTTGAGCCAGGCGACTCATCCTCGGTCGTCCGATTTTCCGATGGCACAGCTCAGTCCTTCGACGTCGTCGTCGGCGCCGATGGAATTCACTCCGTTGTTCGCCCTTGTGTCGGTGGTCTAGACAAGCCACGCTTTAGTGGCTCTGCCGCGTATCGCGCCTTGGTGCCGCGCAAGTTTGTGGAAGATCTACCTGTTGATGTCACCAACCGTATGGGCCCCGACCGACACGTGGTGAGTTATTTCATTGGGCGCAATCGCAGCCACCTCAACCTTGTCTGCATTTCGCCTGAAGATTCTTGGGAAACCGAATCATGGACAGAGCAGGGAACAGTTGAAGATCTATATGCGCGATTTGAAGGTTGGTCGCCTGAACTTCTCTCACTACTTTCTCGAGTCGAAGAGCCAGTTTTCCGCTGGGCCTTATATGACCGCGAACCACTTGACCAGTGGGGAATCGGAACAACCACATTGCTGGGCGATGCGTGCCACCCCATGCTTCCGTTTATGGCACAGGGTTCGTGCCAAGCAATTGAAGATGCAGTGGTGCTGGCACGTTGTCTCAGTGATGCAGGCTCAAGCGATGCAGCACTTGCGCTTCGTCGTTATGAAAATGCACGGCAGGGCCGTACAGCGCAAGTGCAAACATCGTCGTTGGCGAATCGTGATCTCTTCCACATGGTGGACGGTCAAGAACAAAAAGATCGAGATTTATTTTTCACTCTTGTGCCACCAGGAATGTCAATTCTTGATTGGGTATACGAATACGACGCGCTGACCGTTCCCGTTTGAGGTAATTCGTAGAAGTCTCTCGCTCGTCCTAACGTTTTCCAGTGCGCTGATACAAGCGTGTTCTTGCTGTGCACCTATGGAATAAGAACTACAACTACGCGGCGATTCTTTGCCTGAGATTCTTCTGTTTGTCCACTGCCTACGGGGTCACCCGCACCCACACCAGCAATTGCAAATGGGCCACCAGCCTTTATGGCTCGCAAAGTAGCAACCGTTGCTAGAGCACGACTCCGTGATAGTGCAATGTTCTCGGGGGTATTTCCATTACGTGTGCCTGAATGGCCAACTACTAACACTGAACCCGCAGCAGAGATTTTCTCCTTCAATTTCCCAAGGGTCGCGCGTCCTTTTTCAGTCACAGTGGAAGATCCATTCTCAAAATAAATTGGGGCCAGGGTCACAATTTCATTGCCGACGTTTAACTCGCTCACATCAGATGCAACCACAGTTGTTCGCAGTGATCTGAGTACTTGACGAGTCTTTGCATTCACTACATCTGCAATGCAACGCCCTGTGTCAATGAATACAAGTTCATCGTCATTGGGCAAACAGACCGCAGGTGTGCGAGTAGTGATATCTGACGTCTTGTTCTGCGTCCGAGAAAGCACGGTAATTGCAGATGATGAAGCAACACTCTCCGGTGGGCGTGAATAAATCTTCGTGTCTGTGACTGTGATGCCAGGAACAGATTCTGTTTGCGCGGGCACTGTTGTGGTGGTGGTGGTAGTAGTTGTAGCTGGTGCAGTTGTCGTTGTAGCTGGTGCAGTGGTAGTGGTCGTTGGCGCAACAAGTGCGCCAGAAGTCATCACGCGTGAACCTGATCCATTCGACGCGACTGCCACATAGAGGCCATTTCCGTAGGTCACCGATGACCAGCCACTCGCATCTGCAGCAGTATGCCCTGTCCAAGTAATACCGTCGGTGCTGGTCATCACGCGGTTGCTGCCGCTACTTGCCACCGCTACAAATTTGCCCCCGCCGTACACCACTGACGCCCAACTAACAGCGGCTGCCGCTGTACGCGGTGTCCACGTAATGCCATCGCTACTTGTCATGACATAGTCGGAACTCATTCCAGAGTTCGAGGCGGTAGCTACGAAAAGGTTGTTTCCGTATGCGATGCTGCTCCAGTTGCCGTTGTGAATTGCTTGTGCATACGTCCAGGTCACTCCGTCAGGACTGGTCATCACTCTGTCGTTAAATCCTGTAAAAGAGATGGCAACAAACTTGTTGTTTCCCCAGGTAACTGCACTCCACCCTTGAATTCCTCCTGTCGGAACAGATCGATTCGTCCAAGTGATGCCATCAGTACTCGTCATCACACGGTTCGTACCCATAGAGGCGACAGCGACGAACGTATTGTTTCCGAAGGTGATGCCTGCCCAACTGTCGGTGCTCGAGCCCCGAGGGGTCCATGTAACACCGTCGGGACTTGTCATGATGCGGTCAGTACCGAATCCTGCGACCGCAACGAAGACACCATTTCCATAGGTCACGGAAGCCCAAGAGCTTGCGGGCACACTGCGTGGTGTCCAAGTGATGCCGTCAGTACTCGTCATTACACGGTTCGTACCACTATTGCTGACTGCGACAAACGTGCCATTTCCAAAAGTCACACTGCTCCACTGGTTCGCTTCCGCTGCGCTGCGCGCGGTCCATGTGGTTCCGTCGGCCCGTACTTGCTGGGACATGATCGCGACCGAGGAAACTAACGCCAGGGCGAGCCCCAGGTTTCTGAAGATTTTTGACGAATTCATGCCAAAATAATAATCGTAACTTTGTTACAAAATCAATCTTTGCCGGCACAAGAGAGAAACGTCTCGTGCAGGCGGAAACCCGCTCTAGTTAACGCTTTCCGGTGCGCTGATACAACCGTGTTGCAATGGGCGCGAAAATAACAATTAAGAGAATTGCCCACCCGAGCGAGTACAACATTGCGTTCTGCAGTGGCCATGCAGTGGGATCTGGCGTTTCAGCGGGCAGGTTCCCAAAGCGAACACGAACCGCATGAGTCAATGTTGACACCGGGTTCCATTCGGCGATGGTTTTTAACACTCCCGGCAAACTGTCGGAAGGAACAAATGTGTTCGCAATAAAAGTAAGTGGGAAGAGCACGACGAAGGTCGCGTTGTTCACCACTTCTGGCGTCGGAACCATCAGTCCGAGACACGCCATCACCCAAGAAAATGAATACGAGAAGAAGAGCAGTAACGCATAGGCAACGACAGCATCGAGAACTGAACCGCGTATACGCCACCCCACTGCAAATCCGGCTAACGACATGATGATGATGGACAATGAGTTGTACACCACGTCACTAGCTGTGCGTCCTGCAACAACTGCGGAACGTGACATTGGTAGTGATCTGAATCTGTTGATGAGACCTTTTTGCACGTCTTCGGCCAACCCCGACGCGGTGAATGTAGAACCAAAAACCACCGTTTGAGCAAAGATGCCGGCGATGAGGAACTCGCGATAGTTACCTCCGGGAATGTCAATTGAACCGCCAAACACGTAAGCAAAAAGCAGAACGAACATGAGTGGCTGAACGATGACAAAGACCATTACCTCGGGCACACGCCCGATGCGAATCATGTTTCGTCGGGCAATTGTCGTTGCATCACGAATCATTTTGATCATGGCTGCTCCTCCTGCGGCTTGTGCCCGGTGAGTTCCATGAAAACGTCGTCAAGTGTTGGTCGCCGTAATGCGATGTCTGCGATCTCGACGTTCTGTGCCGAGAGTTCCGCCATCACCGAGCCAAGAGCCTCAACGCCTTTAGTAACAGGAATTGAAATGAGCGCATCTTGTTCGTCAATGCGAACGGCTCCAATCGCGAAAGGTCGCAAGATTGCCTCAACGCGAGGAAGGTCGCCCAGCAGTGCAAGGTGAATATCGAGGTGCTCGCCCCCAATACGTCGCTTCAATTCTTGTGAGGTGCCGCGAGCGATGGCACGCCCATGGTCAATGACCACAATTTCATGAGCTAATTGATCTGCTTCTTCAAGGTATTGCGTTGTGAGAATCACCGTTGTGCCAGCTTCAACACGTTCACGTATTACATCCCAAAGTTCGCCGCGACTTCTCGGGTCGAGACCCGTAGTTGGCTCATCGAGAAAAAGTACGGGAGGGTCGGCCAATAACGCACCCGCCAAGTCGATACGTCGCCGCATGCCCCCAGAGAATGTCTTGAGCGGTCGATTGGCGGCTTCGCTTAATCGGAATCGTTCGATGAGTTCGTTCGCCTTTTGTCGGGCGGCTCGGCGACGCATTCCATAGAGGCATCCGATCATTTCCAGGTTCTCTGTTGCGGTGAGATGCTCATCGACAGCGGCGTATTGCCCAGACAAACCAATGAGTGACCGTACGCGTTGGGGTTCTTTGATGACATCGACCCCAGCGACCCTGGCTGATCCGGCATTGGGAGCGGTGAGTGTGGTGAGAATGGAAACTGCAGTGGTCTTACCCGCACCATTTGGACCCAAAAGACCAAGAACTGAGCCAGTGGGAACAGAGAGATCGAGACCATCGAGCGCTACAACGTCTCCATAGTGTTTGGTGAGTCCGCTGGCCTCAACTGCGAACTCTCCCGTGTAGGTATTTCTCAATGCGTCGTTCACAGTGTGAGCCTATTGTGCTTGCTCATTGAAATCATCGAGGCATCGATGCAGTTGCTAGACGCGCAACGCGCGAAATGAGCACGTTGACGTCGGCAATACCTTCGAGCTTCTTCTCTAAGGGGCCATCGAGGAGGAGGGTGGCAAGCCCGTGGCCAACCGACCATATGAATGCAGTATGAGTTTTGATGTCGTCGTCGGTGGCGTAGTTACCGAGTGCTGAGGTGACGGCTTCGAGCAAAAGATTGAATGCACGGTCGGCTTGAAAAACTGCGCTCGGATAATTCTGTAAATCACACAAGTCGTTACGCATCATCACGCGGAAGTGCCCCGCATGTTCAAGTGCGAAGCGGACGTATGCCTCACACATCCCACTGATTCCATCATTATGGTTAGCAATGAGCGCCTCAGAAAGTTTGGAAAAACCCTCCTCGGCAATTGCTGCAAAAATTCCTGCACGGTCGCCAAAGTGGTGATACGGAGCTTGATGAGAAACGCCAGCGTCGCGAGCAACTTTGCGCAGTGAAATGGCATCGGGCCCTTCATCGCGGGAAATAGCAACAGCAACATCTAAGACAACTCTGCGGAGGGGGTCAGAGGTAGTTATAGACATGACTTGACACTATCTAGTTTTCATACTAGACACTGTCAAGTATGAACATTCATCCGAACCCACAGGTCCAGTCCCGTCGTTGGCTCATTTTGCCGGTGCTCTGCATCAGCCTCTTCATGGTGGTCGTTGACAACCTCATTATCAACGTTGCACTACCGACCTTGTCCACTGAACTGGGTGCATCGACAAGTGGTTTGCAGTGGATTGTCGATTCATACGCATTGGTATTTGCGTGTTTACTACTGGCCTTTGGTGCACTTGGCGACAGGCTTGGACGCAAGGGTCTCATCCAATTCGGCATGGTGGCATTTGTAGGTTGCTCGGTGTGGGCGTCGTTTGCACAGTCCACTTCATCGCTCATTATTGCGCGAGGGGCAATGGGCGTTGGCGCTGCAGCGATCTTCCCCGCAACACTTGCCATCATCATCGACATCTTCCGTGACCCAGTGGAAAGAGCTAAAGCAA
>WLST01000003.1 GCA_009711295.1 Actinomycetota bacterium
ATGTTGTTATGTTTTAAAACTTGCTGTAGCGACGATCGGACTCGAACCGATGACCTTCCGATTATGAGCCGGATGCTCTGACCAACTGAGCTACGCCGCCATGGTGAGGACCGATCCAATCACCATTGTTTTGGCGTACAAGTTTTGATGCAACACATTTTTGTGCAGCACAATGACTTGAACACCGCCAAATGGCGGAGCCCTCTGTGGGAATCGAACCCACGACCTTTTCCTTACCATGGAAACGCTCTACCGACTGAGCTAAGAGGGCGTGACTCGGAAACCCGAGCCGGTTTGTGATGCTATCGGCGCAAATGTCACCCGCCCCCTGCCTTCCCACGACTAGTTTCAAGGGGAGTGTCTTTTCCCGCTACTTCCCCTCGCCCACCCGATGGCATTGCAATCCGCCTTGCCACAACGGCCGACGCCCCTGCCATTGCAGCCATTTATAACCATGAAGTGGACAATACGACGGCAACTTTTGACCTCGTTCCCCGCTCCATCGCCGAACAGGAAGCCTGGCTCAGTGCACGAAGTGGAGCCTTTAGCGCCATTGTCGCCGTGAACCGGGAGGGCCAAGTACTCGGATTTGGCTCATTATCGCCCTATAAAGAGCGCGCCGCCTATCGCACGTCGGTGGAAGATTCGGTCTATGTCGACCGTTCTTTGGCCCGCCGGGGTCTCGGACGCCTCATTCTGGAGCATTTACTCGACATTGCTGAAAATTCGGGGTTTCATGCTGTTTTTGCCCGTATTGAGGCCAGTGGCATGGCATCTCGGGCACTGCACGAAAAATGTGGGTTCCGCCTTGTGGGGGTAGAGACCGAGGTGGGTCGCAAATTCAACCGCTGGCTCGATGTCGCCGTGATGGAGTGCCTCCTGCACGAACGGCCCCGCTAGGCCAAAAATACAACAGCCCTACTTTTCAGATTTCTCTCAAAAGTAGGGCTTTTTCGTTGTATTTGGTGGGCCGGGAAGGATTTGAACCTTCGAAGGCTATGCCGGCAGATTTACAGTCTGCTCCCTTTGGCCGCTCGGGCACCGACCCATGAGTCGTGAAGGTTACAGGCTCGCTAGCGTTTCCACCATGCCTTCCTTCGACATCGTCTCAGAAGTAGACCGCCAAGAACTCCGCAATGCCGTAGATCAGGCCCAACGGGAAATGGTGAACCGCTTCGACTTCAAAAACACCAACTCCGATATTGAGCAAAAAGAGCTCATCATCACCATCCGCACCATCAGCGAAGAAAAGGCACGGGCCGTGCGCGTGTTGCTCGAAGAAAAATTTGTGAAGCGCGGACTTTCCTTAAAGGGCATCGACTGGGGGAAGTTTGAACAAGCCTCAGGCGACACGGTGCGCCAGGTGGTGACCATTGCTGTTGGTATTAGCTCCGATAAGGCGCGTGAAATTAACAAGCTCATTAAGGAAAAAGGTCCGAAGGGAATTTCAAGCCAAACGCAAGGCGAGCAAGTTCGCGTGACAGGAAAAAAACGCGACGACTTACAAGCAGTCATGGCGCTGCTGAAAAGTGAAGACCTTGGTGTTCCCTTACAGTTTGAAAATTTTCGCGACTAAAAGTTTTTAATCTTCGCTTGATTCTGCTGCACGCTTTTGCAGTTCAGTAACCACGCTTGCATCGGCGAGTGTGGTGGTATCACCTAAGTTTCTTCCTTCGGCAACATCACGTAACAACCTGCGCATAATTTTTCCACTGCGTGTTTTTGGTAGGTCGGGTGTGAAGAAAATTGCTTTAGGTTTAGCTATGGCGCCAATTTCTTTTGCTACGTGATTGCGCAAATCATTTTCAGAAACCGACGCACCACCGCGCAAAGTAACGTACGCAATAATTGCTTGCCCAGTTGTTGCATCGTTAGCGCCTACAACAGCTGCTTCCGCAACGCTTGGGTGCGAAACAAGAGCCGACTCTACTTCTGTTGTAGAGATGCGATGCCCTGAAACATTCATGACGTCATCAACGCGGCCAAGCAACCAGAGATAGCCATCGTCGTCTAACTTCGCACCGTCGCCGGCAAAATAACGACCAGGAAATTTACTCCAATACGTTTCTTGGAATCGTTCGGGGTCGCCCCAAATACCTCGCAACATTCCCGGCCATGGGTGCGTGAGTGTGAGATAACCACCACCATGGGTAATGACATTTCCCTTTTCATCAACGACTTCTGCACCTATTCCGGGCAAAGGAAATGTTGCTGAACCAGGTTTTGTCGTTGTTACACCGGGCAATGGGCTAATCATGATGCCACCGGTTTCGGTTTGCCACCACGTATCGACAACAGGGCAACGACCTTGACCAATATTTTCGTGGTACCACATCCATGCTTCAGGGTTAATGGGTTCGCCCACACTGCCAATAACGCGTAGCGAACTGAGATCATGCTTTTGTGGTTCTTCCACTCCCCACTTCATAAAAGTACGAATAGCTGTTGGCGCAGTGTAGAAAATGCTCACTTTGTATTTTTCGACAATGCCCCACAAGCGGTCGTTCTCGGGGTAGTTCGGTACGCCTTCATAAATGACTTGTGTTGCACCGTTTGAAAGCGGCCCGTACACGATGTAGGAATGGCCAGTGATCCAGCCAACGTCGGCCGTACACCAATACACATCGGTTTCTGGGTGTAAGTCGAAAACATATTTGTGCGTGTAACTCACATGTGTGAGATACCCACCTGTTGTATGCATGATGCCTTTAGGTTTTCCTGTTGTGCCGCTGGTGTACAACAAAAATAAAAGTTGCTCGCTTGACATGGGTTCAGCAACGCACACTGGTTCGGCAACAGCCATGAGATCGTGATACCAATGGTCACGACCTTCCTGCATCGTGATGTCGTTACCGCCACGCTTCACCACAACAACGTGTTCAATTGTTGGGGTTGAACTCACTGCTTCATCGGCCTGTGGCTTGAGTGGGAAAACTTCACCCCGCCGGTATCCGCCGTCGGCAGTAATGAGTACCTTTGCCTCGGCATCGTTAATGCGGTCGGCGAGAGCCTGTGAGCTAAAGCCACCAAAGACCACCGAATGAGCAGCGCCAATGCGAGCACACGCCAGCATTGCCACCACTGCCTCAGGGATCATCGGTAAATAAATATTTACTCTGTCGCCTTTTTGCACCCCAAGACTTTTGAGTGCATTAGAGAATTTTTGTACTTCATCGAGCAACCATGCATACGTGAGTGTGCGCGTATCGCCAGGTTCACCTTCCCAGTGAATAGCTACTTTGCTGCCGTTGCCGGCTTCCACATGGCGGTCGAGACAGTTGTAAGCAACATTGAGTTCTCCACCAATAAACCACTTGCTATATGGGCTTTTCCACTCACAAATGGTGTTCCATGGCTTGGTCCAGGTGACCGTCTCACTTGCCTGTGTCGCCCAGAACGTTTCGTAGTCTTCGCGCGCGGCGTCGTACAGATGGGGTTCAGACACCAATGCATTGGCCTGAAAGGCCGCGCTTGGGGGAAACTTCCGCTGCTCCCACAACAGGTCAGAAATGTTTGGTGAATCAGTCGCCTCGCTCATATGCCCCCTCTTTCCCTTCCGACTGTAGCCCTCTCGGCTGGGTATTTATATAGCGAAATAGACGTACTAAGTTGGAGTGATGGTAAAGAAAGCACCTGCACCCGCGAAGAAGGCAGCGAAGAAGCGCGCTCCCGGTCGCACCGAAAAAAATGTGGTGACCGTCGATGGTCGCGATCGCCGACCTTGGGCATTGGCGAGTAAAGAACGCCTGTTAGCAGCAGCCACCGAGGAAATTGCTGAAGTGGGTTTTGAGCGCGCACGACTCGCGGAAATTGCAGATCGTGCACAAATGACCCCCGGCTCTGTGTACACCTGGTTTGCAAATAAAGAAGAACTCTTCCGCGCCGCACTTGAAGATGCTTTCGATGCGCAGTTGCTCTCTAACGTACGCGCGCTGGAAAAGTTGCCTGCCGACAGTGCACCATGGCTCGTCAAAATTGCGTCGCTTGTTCCTCGCAATAGCGATGATGACGATTTCACCAATGCCCAGAAATTACTCGTGGAAACGTACTACGCATCGTGGCGAGACCCACTTGCACGCGACGTACTTTCATCACGAGTACGCGAGCATTTTGCTTTGTACGTGAAAATCATCGAAGAGGCCAAAGAGGAAGGCAGCATTGTTGTTTCCCTTGATACAGAAATGTTGGCATCACTATTTCTTGGCATAGCAATGGGCCTAGCCCTCGTTGGAATGGCTGGTGTTCCACGTACCGAACCCGTGAATTGGCTTGCTATTGGCACATTGGTCGACCAAGTGGTGCGACCAAAATAGTTGTTTACGGAGTAAAAGTAAGTGCGCTAAATGCACCCAAACCATTCGGGTCTAACAGTGCAGCTGCTTCGCTCATACGTGAGCGCATCTTCATTGCTGCCAAGTTTGGGGCAGCAGCCGCGGCCGCCCACGCCAACTTGCCTTCCTCTACCAGTTCATCAATTCCCCACAGTTGCAAAAACTGCGACTGACTACGCATCGATTCTGGAGCTTTGACTGCCGCTAATTGATCAATCATCACTTGGGTAGTGATGTCTTGGTGCCCCGGGTTCTGTAAATAATGCTGGCCTTTTTCATGCCCTACGTATGTTCGCAGCCATTCGCGCCATGGCTGCGCTGCTGCTACTGCAGTGATTGGCGTGCAGTAATCAAAAATAAGCACGCGTCCACTTTCCAGTTTTTGCAACGCTGAACTTAACCATTCTTGTGCAGCTCTTTGCAACGGCGCGCGAGCACCGTGTTTGGCAACTGCTGGCAAAAAAGGTGACGGCTTACTGAGCGGTTTTAAAACTTCTACTAATTGATCACCATTCAATCCAACCCAAGATTCACGCCATTCGTTATCGAATACACACAAATCAAACGCAAGATTGTCGAGAAGTTCATTAGCAATGACCACTCCCGTGAACTTTTCTTCGGGTATTTCAGCAAGAGAGGTAACTCCAGAAGGATGTTTGGCTCTTTGCTGTTCAGATATTTCGACAGCAACATAGGTCCACACTTTGCTGCACTCAGGTTGGGCATCTATTAACCCGCGCGCCAAAGTGCCAGGCCCTGCTCCCACTTCCATCACAGTGAACGATTCTGGCGAACCCATCTCTTTCCACCATGCATCGAGTGCTCGTGCAATGACCGCGGCAAAAAGTGGTCCGACTTCTGGCGAAGTAATGAAGTCTCCTCGACGACCTGCTTCACCACGGCGCGTATAAAAACCTTCGTCGCCATAGAGAGCTAATTGAATGAACTCGCGAAAGGGAATTGCTCCACCCGCTGCGCGAATGGTTTCGTGAAGAGAACTAGCCACCAAAGGCACTAGTGAACACTGCGATATCACCGAAGTGCAACGCCACGCCAGGCAAGATGCCCAGCGCAAGTGTTGCGATACCAGTGATACCCAATGCCAATTTGAGTGGCGCAGGTGTGGCGATTGGCGACGTATCGCCGTTAGGAACGGGACGCATCCACATTTCACGCATCACATTTCCGTAATAGCCAAAGGCGATCACCGAGTTCACTGCACCAATAACCGCAAGTACATAGCCCCATGTTGTGCCGGCTTCTAATACTGCTTGGAATGCCGAGAACTTACCGATCCAACCACCGAGTGGTGGGATTCCAGCAAGTGATGCAAGGAAGATAGTTGCGAGTGCCCCGATGCCCGGTGCATAACTAAAGAGCCCGCCAAATGATGCCACTTCTCCACTGCGGGTCTTACGGCTCACCGCCAAAATAATGCCGAACATACCGAGGTTTGTTGCTGCGTACACAATGAGATACGTAACTACAGAACGCAACACTGCGGCACTGGAGTTTCCTTCAGCAGCCACTGCA
Organism: Actinomycetota bacterium; assembly: GCA_009711295.1. Lineage (GTDB taxonomy): Bacteria > Actinomycetota > Acidimicrobiia > Acidimicrobiales > Ilumatobacteraceae > F1-20-MAGs119. The sequence goes on from WLST01000003.1 coordinate 5,865, forward strand.
AGCGGCATCAAGATGAAACCACCTTGAGCAATTGATGAATACGCCAACATACGCACAATGTTGGTTTGGCGCAGCGCCATGACATTGCCCACAGTCATAGTGAGCGCAGCTAGTACCCAAATGAGTGGCTGCCAGACATCTGATGCACCAGGAACAGCTACATAGAGAACTGTGACGAGAGCAACGAACCCGGCAGCTTTTGATGCAACCGACAAAAACGCTGTTACTGGCGTTGGCGCACCTTCATAAGTATCGGGGGCCCATGTATGAAAGGGAACAGCAGACACTTTGAATGCAAAACCCACCACCACAAACACCACTGCCAAAACGCGAATTGCTGTGAGTTCGCCACTGATTTCTGCGGCGAGGCCTGACAACAATGTGGAGTTTGCTACTCCGTACAGCAACGACATGCCATAGAGCATGACCGCCGAAGCAAACACTCCTAAGAGGAAATACTTCACACCAGCTTCATTGCTTTTTGCATCGCGCTTACGCCATGCAGCAAGCATGTATGCAGGAATCGAGAGGAACTCTAAAGCAACGAAAATTGACACAAGATCGCGACTTGAAGTCATCATCAACATGCCCAAGATGCTTGACAACATCAGTACCCAATACTCACCTTGGTAATAGTCGCCTTCTTCAATATGCGTTGTCGACAGCAGCACGATGACATAGGCACTCAGCAAAAAGAGCCCCTTCATAACGATGCTGAAGTCGTCGATGACATAACGACCATCAAATAATGAACGTGGTCCTTCATCGCTCAATGCAAGTGTGAGAACAGGGATAAACGCACCGAGCAAGGTAAAACCTGCAACTGTTGAAAGCAACCACTTGCTGCGATCGGCAATGAAGAGATCGGCAAGTAGGACGACACAAATTCCAGCAGCAACAATGATTTCAGGCGCGATGGCGTGATAATCGACTGCTGGTGAAACCCAGTCTGCTACAGCAAAGAGCGTGGAGAGCACTTCGTTAGCCTCCGATATGAGTAACGATTGCGGCAACTGCCGGGTCGATGAGTTTGAACAACAAGTTCGGCATCACACCGAAAAGAACGATGCCGACGAGCAATGGAGTCCAGGCCACCCACTCGTACACCGTCACATCGTGGATGTCGCTGTGATGTGCATCGTCGTGATCGTGATGACCATGCGAGTCGGAAGTGGAACCACCGAACTCGGGCTTTGGTTCGCCAAAAGCTGTGCGTTGGAAGAGCCACAGCAAATAAGCCGCCGCAAGCACGGTTCCCATTGCCGCAATGACCATGTAGACACGGAAAGTCACTTCTGACAAGCCAGACAGCGGGCTATAGGCCGACAAGATGGCGGGGAATTCTCCCCAGAAGCCAGCGAGTCCGGGCAAGCCAAGTGATGCCATTGCGCAGAAGCCGAGGATCCAACCCAAGTGCGGAACTTGTTTCAACATGCCACCGAGTCGAGCAATTTCCAAGGTGTGATAGCGATCTTTCACACTTCCTGCAACGAAGAACAACATGCCGGTGATGAGACCGTGAGCGACCATGCCAAACACTGCTGCGTTCATACCAAATGAAGTAAGAGTAGAAATACCCAACATGACAAAGCCCATGTGAGCGACAGATGAAAATGCAATGAGTCGTTTCATGTCGGTTTGGGCAAGACAACCCAGAGCACCGTAAATGATGCCGATGACTGCCAGGAGTCCGATGTAGGGAGCCCATTCACGAGCTGCATCGGGCAACATCGGAATAGCAATGCGGATAAAACCGTACGTTCCGAGTTTCAAGAGTACCGCAGCCAAAATGACTGAACCCTGGGTTGGGGCTTGCGTGTGCGCATCGGGCAACCAGGTGTGGAAGGGGAACATCGGCACCTTGACGGCGAAGCCAATGAACATTCCGGCAAAGATCCACACCTGCGTGTTTTTGGCGATAGCGCCACCATTTTCAACGAGGTAGGGAATGGCAAAACTTTCTGCACCCGTTTTAAAGAACAGTGCAAGGAACGCAACCAGCATCAAAGCCGAGCCAAACATCGTGTACAAGAAGAATTTGAGCGATGCGTACTGGCGGTTCTCGCCACCCCACACACCAATCATGAAGTACATCGGCAAGAGAACAAGTTCAAAGAAGACAAAGAACAAAATGAGATCTTGCGAAATAAATGTTCCGGCCATACCCGTTTGAAGCACGAGCATCAAGATGAGGAATGCCTTCGGGTTTCCCGGCGAAGGAATATGGTCCCAGCTGTAGATCATGACCAACACGGTGATGACCATTGACAAGATATACAACGGCAAACTAATGCCGTCGATGCCAATGTAATACGTGCTCTTAATAACTGAGATCCAATTTGTTTGTGCAACAAATTGCATTTCTCCAGCGCGGTCGTAGTTGAACAACGTGAGGGTGTACACACCAACGCCAAGCGTTGCTAGTGCAGTGATCAGTGCAACGGCCTTCTGTAGTTGCTCTTCCGCTTTAGGGATGAACAACATCACCAGCACACCGGCCAGTGGTAAGAAGGTGCCGACGCTTAGCACCCAGTTGTGGTCACGGAGTATGTCCATGCCGTATAGCTCCTCAATTGTTGATGTTGTTTACGTATTAAAACTCAGGTATTCACAATGATGAGTACGAGTCCGGCCACTGCTGCAGCAGCAAATAACAAGGCCCCGTACTGACTTACTTTTCCGGACTGCACCGGACGTAATGCATTTCCAGTTCCACGCGCAACTGCGCCAGAACCATTTACTGCTCCGTCGACCACACGTTGGTCGACATTGCGATAAACCCAACCTGCAACGCGACGCGTTACAAGACCAGCACCGTTGACGATGCCGTCGAGAATGTTTTGGTTCACCCAGTAAGCAGCTTTTGCTATGGGGTGTGCAATACCGTGCACAATGACCTTTTCATAGAGATGGTCGAGGTAGTACTTGTTCACCAAGAAGCCATACCCCAATGCAAGCAACTTGTTGCGGCTCGTGAGCCCCACAAAGAAACCAGACTTTTTGGTGTACATCTGCACGCTAATGAGCCAGCTCAAAAGCATTCCTACGAGGACAATGATGACCGACATCGCAGCCTTCGACCATTTGAACGGTGCGTGATGAAGTTGTGGCGCGTAGCACGTTCCTATTTCAGGAGTGCTTGTGCCACATACTGATTCAGCATGTGCGCCATGTTCGCCTTCAGCAGCGTGAGGCGCTTCACCAACAGGTGCCTCTTCACCAGCAGCAGTTTCTGCCGGAGCAGCGCTCATCATCAGTTCCGGGGCGACGGTGTCTTCGGTGCGTACGCCACGGGTTTCACCTACCGACGCATGCGCCATATCTTCCACCACAACCGAACGTGGTTCTACCCACTTGGTCATGCGCTCCCAACTTTCACCAAATGGTGTTGCATTGAAAAGCCCAGCGCCCAAGGCAAGGGTTGCAAGAATCATGAGCGGAACGGTGATGAGAAGATTACTTTCGTGCGGGCCGTGGCTTGCGTGTGCATCATGTGAGTCATGAGCATCGTGCGTGTCGTGAGCTGCATGAGCATCGCCATGGTCATCGTGTGATTCCCCAGCTGAAGCACCACGAGGTTCGCCAAAGAAGGTGAGGTACGTTGCGCGCGTCATGTACGCAGCAGTCATGAAGGCACCAATGAGACCAACGACCATGAAGACCGTGTAGCCGTTGTGCCCGACGTTGTCGATGATTTCATCTTTGGAAAAGAACCCAGCAAAAGGGAACACGCCACATAGCGCCAAGGTAGAGATGATCCATGTTGTGAACGTAATAGGCATGAACTTACGTAGCCCACCCATATCTTTTTTCATTTCAAAGGAGTGATGCGATGCGCTATGGCTGATGGAGCCTGCGGCCAAGAAGAGGCATGCTTTGAAAAATGCGTGGGTGAAAATATGGAACACGGCTGGCATCCATGCACCTGCGCCAAGGCCCATCATCATGTATCCAAGTTGGCTGACTGTTGAATACGCCAAAACTTTTTTAATATCGGTTTGCACAAAAGCCAACGCGGCCGCGATCACGATGGTGATTCCACCAATCAACGTGATGAGATTCACTCCACTACCAAAAATATTCATTCCCTCAAAGAACACTGGGTAGAGCCTGGCAACAAGAAATACGCCAGCAACCACCATGGTGGAAGAGTGCAAAAGTGAGCTGACAGGTGTTGGCCCGGCCATTGCATCGGGCAGCCACGTGTGTAATGGGAACTGACCACTCTTGCCAATACATGCAATAAAGAGCGCAACTGCTCCAACGGTGATTGCTGCGTGGCCGGGGTTGCCCGTTAAGGCCCATGCCGATAACCCGCGAATGCTGAACCCAGAAACCCCTAAGTGTTCTTGTGTCCACGAGTTAGCGCTGAAGAATAAAACGCTGGTTCCGACCAAGAGACCAATGTCTCCGGTGCGTGTGGTGAAAAAGGCTTTGAGCGCTGCTCGACTGTTTGCGCCCTCTTCCCACCAGTGTCCGATCAACATGAACGAGCAGAGACCCATGATTTCCCAACCCAAAATGAGTTGAATCATGTTTTCTGCAACCACCATGTTCAACATTCCTGCCGAGAACAAAGTAAGAGAAGCGAAGAAGTGGGTGTACCTGCGGTCACCGCGTAAATACTCAAGTGAGTAGATCTGCACCAAAGAAGAGATGAAAGCAACCACAACCAAGATGGTGAGCGAGAGACCATCGATGTGTTGACCAATGCCAAATTCGAATCCGCCGCTGTTCCACCAGGTCCATGAACGGATGACTGGGTCGATGAATTGCTCTTCTGTAGCGCCATTTACTCGAGTGATCCATTGCAATGCCGCTCCAACCGAAAAAACGAGTGAAGCGACCATGGAGAGCACACCGAGCTCACTGCCTTTCATCGGCAATTTTTTGCCAAAGAAAATGATGAGCGCAAAAGCGACTGCCGGGATAATAGGAATGAGGAAGGCGTGTTCTAAGAACCACCCCGACGACAAGGCTTCATGAGCCACAGTTGATGCCTCTGCAAACATCATTAACCCTTCATTTCCGAAAGTTCATCGAGCGCAATAGATTTCCGATTGCGATACACGAGAAGGACGAGTGCTAAACCCACTCCTACTTCAGCTGCCGCAACAGCAATGATGTACAACGCGAACACGTGGCCATCGATGCTGCCGTTGCGTAAAGCAAAGGCAAGGAAGTTGATATTGACTGAGTTCAAAATGAGTTCGATGGACATTAAGACCATGACTGCATTACGACGGGCAATGACCCCGTATACACCAATGCAAAAAAGCACTGCCGCAAGGATGAGGAACTGATTCACCAACATGTGTTAGTCCTTCCTTGCCAAAACGATTGCACCAATGACTGCCGCAAGTAATACAAACGACAATGCCCAAAATGGCAGCAAGTACGGCCCGAAAATTTGATCTGAAATTTCTTGAGTGCTCACTAGCTCGGTATTAGTCGGGAGTTTTTCATTACCGAAACTCGAGGTGAGCGCCATGATCATGACACCAAGGAGAAGTAGCGAAGCTGGTATGCCGAGATACCAAGTGGTGTTATTGAGTTTCTTTTCCTTGCCTAATTGAGCTCGAGTCAACATGGTGCCGAATAGGAAGAGCACCATTACTGCACCGATGTAAACAAGAACTTGAGTAACTGCAACAAATTCTGCGGTGAGCAAAACGTATTGCGCCGCAGCACCTGCGAGCACAAGCACCAGCCACAGGGCGGCGTGCACCACGTTGTTGACGGTGACCACGCGTAGTGCGCCAACCACCATGATGGCTGCAATAATTCCGAAGGCGATATTTTGAGCAACCACTGTTACTTTTTGCCTTTCTTGTCGGCGCCAACTTCTAGCTCTGGTGCGGCAGGAACGGTTTCCATCCACTCACTCAGTTTTGCTTTGTCGTGTAAAAGGTCGGCGATACGTGGCTCGGAGTATTCGTACTCAGGGCTCCAGAAAAGTGCATCGAATGGGCACACTTCAACACATATTCCGCAATACATGCACAGTGCGTAGTCGATATCGAAACGATCGAGTTTGTTGACCGCACGAGGCTTGCCGCCAGCGCGACGTGGTGGGGCAAGTTCTTTGTGTCCTTCAATGTAAATGCACCAATCGGGACATGAGCGCACGCACAACATGCATGATGTGCAGTTGCCTTCATGAAGTGCAATGACTCCGCGAGCGCGCACCGGCGGTGCCTCTTTTGCATGCGGATATTGAACGGTGTTGGCACCCTTGGTAATGGTTTCCACCATGGTGCCAAAGGTGACTCCGAGGCCCTTAAACAATCCGGGTACTTTTGGCATTAGAACGCAACCTTCAAAACTGACGTCGCCATGATGTTGACGAGCGAGACAGGAATAAGAACCTTCCACGCAAAACGCTGCAATTGATCTTCGCGGAATCGTGGGTAGCTAAAACGCACCCACATGATGATGAAAACCAAGCCGAGCATCTTCGTGAGCATGATGAGTGGTCCGCCGATATTCATCCAATTGTCGACGTCGTTGATTCCGGCCCAGCCGAACCAAGAGAACGGGACTCCCCAACCGCCAAGGAAAAGTACCGACGCAATGAAAGCGAATACACCAGCTGTTGCGAATTCACCAATGAAGAACATCAGGAATCGGAAACCCGAGTATTCAGTCATGTAACCCGACACCAATTCCGATTCTGCAATTGGCATGTCGAAAGGAGTCTGTGTTAACTCTGCTTGCACAGCAATCATGAAAATAATGAAACCAACGAATTGTGTGAGCAGATACGGATTGCCTAAGCCATCCCAACCAAAAATGCTTCCAGCATTTTGTGCAACAACAATGTTTTGCAAATTCATTGAGCCTGCCTGAATGACAACACCAACAACAGCAAGGATCATTGGAAGCTCATATGCAATGAGCTGGCCAGCTGCACGCAAGCCACCCAGCAATGAATACTTGTTGGCACTTGACCAACCAGCCATCAAAATACCAAGTACTGAAACTGACGACACCGCAAGCGCATAAAACACGCCGGCTTCGAAGTTGGTAAACCACGCATCGGGTCCGAACGGCACTACAGCAACAAGCAAAAACGTGCTCGACAAAACGATGAGCGGAGCAATTTTGAATACAAAACTGTCAGCACGTTCTGGCAGTAGATCTTCCTTTTGTAACCATTTACCTACTTCAGCAAAGAGTTGCATTGAGCCGTATGGCCCTGCTTCCATCGGCCCAAGCCGGCTTTGCATGAATGACATCATTTTGAACAAGAACAAATACACGATGGTTCCTGCAGGCAAGAGCACAGCTACTGCGCCGCCGAGTAAGCGCAAAAGTGTTTGCCCCCAATAAGGAATGCTGGATAGTAAGGCGTACATCAGCGATCAATGTCTCCGAGGATGAAGTACAACGAAGCGAGAATGGTGATGATGTCGGGGACGTAAACACCTTTCAACAGCCACGGCACAATAGAAATGTTGTTGAAACTTGCAGAACGAATTTTGACACGGAATGGTCCGAGGTCACCTTTCGATACAACGTAGTAACCCATTTCACCGAGCGGGTTTTCGGTTGATACCCAAGCTTCGCCTTCGGGAACCTTGATAATGCGAGGCACTTTGGTCATGACAGGGCCACTGGGCAACGTGTCTAAGAGTCGTTCAACAATCAACGTAGATTCGCGTGTTTCTTGAAGACGTACCCAGCAACGTGCGTACGAGTCGCCGTCGTTGTGGGTCCACACTTTCCAATCGACCTTGTCCCATGCCATTGGTAGTGACTGATCGCGGCGGAGGTCCCAGTCGACACCACTAGCGCGCAAGTTTGCACCAGACATGCCGTACTGCAATGCAACATCGCGAGGGATGACACCAATACCACGAGTACGTGATTCAAAAATTTCATTACCGAAAAGCAAGTTCTCAATTTCATCGCAGAACTTACGCATCTTTTTCATCACCGCACGCGTTTCGTCGATCCAACCTGCAGGCAGGTCGTCTTTGAGTCCACCGATACGGTCGAAGTTGGGGTGGAATCGTCCGCCGGTTGCACCTTCAATGAGGTTCAACACATATTCGCGGTCGCGGAATGCAAAAAAGACAGGCGTAATTGCACCGAGCTGTACTCCGAGGTCTCCGAGGAAGAGCGAGACGTTGGCAATGCGGGAAAGCTCAAACAAAATAGTGCGAATCCACTGCGCACGAGGAGGTGCTTCAATTTCCATCAACTGTTCTGCTGCCAAAATAAACGGCACTTCGTTCGCAAAACTGCCCAGCCAGTCGATGCGGTTGACGAGAGCGGTCACTTGCGGGAAGGTACGCACTTCGGTCAATTTTTCATACCCACGGTGCATGTACCCACACGATGGTTCTGCCCACAACACTTGTTCGCCGTCGAGACGAGCAATGATGCGTAAAGTTCCGTGTGTTGCAGGATGTTGTGGCCCAATATTAAGGGTCATCCCCTCGGTTTCGAGTTCCACGTTGACGCGCGCATCTGCTGCTTGCGATGCAATGTAAGCCAACTGTTGACGATCACCAATCATTGTCATTGCGCTGATCCTTCTGCTTCATCTTCGTCGCCGCCACCAGGAAGTGGTTCTACATCAACAATTCCAGGCCACGGCTTCACCATGCGCGACAAGAGCGGGAAGTCTTTACGCAACGGATGCCCCTCGAAGTCGGTGGGGAGATACATATTGCGCAAATCGGGGTGGCCCGCAAATGAAATACCAAACATCTCATGCGTTTCTCTTTCGTGCCAGTTCGCACCAGTAAACACATTGACCCATGAAGGAACGACCGGCGTTGCGTCTGGAACGTCGGTCTTCAAGGTGATACCAACATGTGTACGGTGATTCACCAAGCGAGCAAACACTTGCATCCGTGTTTCACCACCAGCAAGACCTTGTTTAATTTCTGTGCTGCGTTCTTCGCGTTCTGCTGTGGGATCTTCTTCACCTTTTCCAAAAGGAGAAGGCATCCAATCGATTGCCGAGAGAAAACAGAAGTAGTCGAAGCCCAAACTTGCTTTGAGTGTTGCCGCACTTGACGCCCATGCATCGGTAGCAACACGCACACAAAGATCGTTGCCAACATTGATGTGTGACTGTACGAGTGCATCACCCAAACAAGCAGTTACATCGCTGAGTAATTGTTCACGCATCGCATCTTGACGCGGTGTTGCTTCAGCAGTGGAGTCAGCGGGAGACGACAACGGGTTCACCTTTCCGCTCGGCAATGGCAGCGGCATCGCGATTCATCGCTACATAACCTTCGCCACGCCAACGTGCAGCCATATCTTCATTTTTAATGCGCTGTTGCAACAACACAATTCCTTCAAGAAGTGCTTCCGGACGTGGTGGGCAACCAGGCACATAAACATCGACCGGAATAATTTGGTCAACACCTTTGGTCACTGAGTAGCTATCCCAATATGGACCGCCGCAGTTAGCGCAACTTCCCATGGAGATCACATATTTTGGCTCTGGCATTTGCTCGTACAAACGCTTTACTGCTGGAGCCATTTTGTCGGTGACAGTTCCTGAGATCACGACAAGGTCTGCTTGTCTTGGGCTTGCAGGAAGGGGAATCACGCCAAGGCGCATCACGTCGTAACGCGGCGAGCCAAATGCAGCACCCATTTCAATGGCGCAACATGCAAGGCCCCACTGGTACACCCACAAGCTGTATGAGCGTCCCATATTGAAAAGGGAGGTAAGAGGCTTGGGCAGTCGACCACGTTCTACGAGTCCCATATTGTTAACCCTTCGCCTTTTTCGCTCTGCAGATGCGCAATTCAAGTGTCATACATCGTGTTATTACACCCACCGCAACACTCCCTTACGCCATGCATAAACAAGACCCAACAACAAAACGGCGATAAAGACACCCATTTCAATGAGTCCAAATGATCCGTAGCGCTCCAATTGCGTTGCCCATGGGAATAAGAACACTGCTTCGACGTCGAATACAACGAACAAAAGTGCGAAAACGTAATAACGAATTTGGCTCTGTGACCAGCCTTCGCCAACTGGGTCTACACCACTTTCATAGGGCAACAATTTTTCACGCGTGGGGTGGTTCGGTCGCAAGAGCGAAGAGACCCACAGCAAGAGCCCGGCCAACGCAAAAGCAAGGAGCCCAAACCAAAACACGGTGAGATATGAACGCAAGAAGGGGGACATCGCATACGAAACTACTACTTGACACGCATTTGAAAGGAAACCATCGCCCGTTCCCACGAAAATTTCAGGCTGCTACTTGTGCATTTGCGCAACAAAATATGCCAAGAGCACCTCGCACTGGCTGGCGTAGGTGTCGGCCCGGCGCGCTGTTTCTTCCAGTAACAACTCGGGGTCGACGCCTGCTTCCCGGAGCTCCACCGGCCCTGCCTCGGTACCCACCCGTGACCACCTCGCCACCACCGCAGGGGTGACTTCGGGGTGAAACTGGACACCAAAACTACGACCACATTGGAATGCCTGGACTCCGGCAGTGCTTTTCGCCCAGATCTGGGCGTCATGTGGGGGGATCAACATGTCGTAGTGCCACTGAAACCACTCTTTTTGGGCAAAATCTGCCGTTTTTTGAGTGAATTGAGGCTCCCAATCCACCAAAAACCAGCCAATTTCGGTGTGATGAGCCCGTTTGACCTCGCCACCTAAGGCAAAAGCCAATATTTGGGCCCCAAAACAGACCCCAAAGAGGGGGATCCCTGCTTGGTGAGCACTTTTCAGGAGTTCACTTTCCCGATGCACATGGTGTGCAACATCGGCCCAGTAGACCGACCAATCGGATCCTAACGACACCACCAATTGCACATCACTGGCCACGGGTGGCCACTGTTCTGATTCTTCGCGAGTGAGATAAGTAAAGGTGTACCCCAGTTTTTGGAAATAGGCGACGACGTGTCCGCCATCGTTGTCGCCCTTATTCGCAATGAGGATTGCACGCATAGGGCTACGGTAGATGCAGATGGGCGAAACAGCAATCTCTCCGCAGGACATTCTTTCTGCTGCAGACGCGGGGCGTGCCTATGTGAAGCACACCCCCATCACCCCATCGGCGGCTTTAAGTGAACTGTGCGGCGGCTCCGTGGTGCTGAAAGCAGAGAATCTGCAACGCACCGGTTCATTCAAAATTCGCGGGGCGCTCAACAAACTTTCCACGCTCGGGGCGAGCGCCCAGCATGGTGTTGTTGCGGGAAGTGCTGGCAACCACGCAGGTGCTTTAGCTTTTGCCGCAAAAGCCCACGGAGTGAAGTGCGAAATCTTTGTGCCTTCCGGGGCATCACTTTCCAAAATCGCTGCATGTCGTGCCTACGGTGCAACGGCTTCCGAAGGTGGCGAGTCTCTCGACAACGCGGTTGCTCGCGCCATGGAACGTGCACAAGAAACCGGAATGGCGTTTTGTCATCCGTACGATGACCTCGCTGTTATTGCTGGTCAGGCAACGCTCGGCCTTGAACTCATTAACGACATCGACAATTTACGCACCGTTGTCATTCCACTCGGTGGTGGTGGATTAGCCGGTGGCACTGCCATTGCACTCAAACAATTTGACCCCAGTATCAAGGTCATCGGTGTGCAAGTCAATGCTTGCGCCCCTTACGCACACTCCCCTGCACCCGATGGGCCTGTTGTCACTCTTGCCGATGGCATTGCAGTAAAACGACCCGGCACTATCACGCGACCCATTATTGAAAAGTGGTTAGACGATGTGGTTGTTGTCGATGAAGATGATGTTGCCGACGCAATGATTCTTCTCATGGAGCGTGGAAAGTTACTTGTTGAAGGTGCTGGTGCCGTTGGTGTTTCAGCATTAATGCGCGGGTTGGTTACACCATCTGCTCAGGGCACAACATGTGTCGTTCTTTCGGGCGGCAACGTAGATATGGGTCTCATTCCCGGGCTCATTCGTCGACACGAAACCCAAGCAGGTCGTCGTCTCATTGTCTTTGTTCGCATTTCAGATCGACCAGGTGGGCTCGCTCAACTTTTAAGTTTGTTCGCAGAAAATGGAGCAAACCTTGTTGAGGTGGAACACGTACGCGAAGGAGTTGACCTTCATGTGCGCGAAACTGGTGTGCAAATAGTTCTGGAAACAAGAGGCCCTGAACACGCTGCAACAGTTCTTGAAGCCGCTCGCAGTGGTGGCTACGAAATAACTGAACTCACTCGGTAAGAGAAATCATTTCTAGCGACCAGTGAGCGCAGCTACTTGTTGTGTTGCATCGAGCAACCAACCAGGAACCACACCAATGGCAACAGTGAAAATAGCTGCTATTGCGACTGCAAGACCCGTTAAGAAAGGCACCTGAATAGGAGTGTTTTCTGCTGTCTCGTCTTCAAGCCACACGCTCACCATGATGCGCAAGTAAAGAAAAGCACCAATAACCGATGCCACCATTGCAGCAATAGCGATTGCGTAACTGTGCACTTCAACTGCTGCCTTGATAACCCCAAACTTTGCAATAAAACCAGAGGTCAGTGGCACGCCTGCTTGTGCAAGAAGAAACACCGTCAGCGCAAGCGCAAGCGCTGGTTGTTGTTTGCCGAGACCCTTGAAGTCAGACAATTCAGTTGCGGCATCACCTTTGCGTGCCACCAAACCAACGACCGCAAATGTGCCAATCACCAAAACGGTGTAGAGCAATAAGTAGGTCATTACACCCGAAATGCCGTCTCCGGCATCTGTGCTGTTGGGGTGTGCAGCGGCCTCGATACCAACCAACATAAAACCGGCATGGCTAATTGATGAGTACGCAAGCATGCGCTTCACGTTTGTTTGCGTGACAGCAAGCAACGAACCAACGACAATACTTAATAGTGCAAGCACCCAAATGATGGGGCGCCAGTCGTCGACACGAGTTGGCAACGCCGTCAAGGTGACGCGCAGCAATGCGGCAAATGCAGCAGTTTTTCCGGCCGATGCCATAAATGCAGTAACTGGTGTTGGTGCGCCTTGATAAACATCGGGGGTCCACATTTGAAATGGAACCGCAGCAACTTTAAAGGCCAAGCCAACAAGCATGAGCCCTGTACCTACAAGAAGAAAAACATCGTTGCGAGGTACTGATTGCGAAGAAGACAGTGCGGTAAAGATGCCAGAGATGTTGGTGGTTTTAGTTGCACCATAAACGAGCGCAATGCCATACAGGAAAAACGCCGAGGAAAAGCCGCCCAAGATGAAGTACTTCAGCCCAGCTTCTTGGCTTTCGCTGCGACGGCGGTTGCTTGCGGCAAGTACATAAAGCGACAAACTCAAAGTTTCTAAACCAAGGAAGAGAACGATGAGATCATTTGAGGCAACCATGATGATGCCACCAATAGCTGCGGTGAGATACAGCACATACAGTTCTGGACCGTCGTCGGAATCGCGCTGAAGATAATCGCTCGTGAGCAAACTGCAGAGAAACACCGCTGCACAAATGCTGATTGTTCCAAGCAGTGCAAAGTGGTCGAGCGCTAATGCATCGCCAAAAATAGCCCGCGGCTTTTCATTCGTTACGTTGTCCCACAAAAGGACCGTGGATACCAAAGCAATTGCTGCAGTAGTGGCACTCACAATTCCGTATAAATGGCGTGGCCATTGTGAGGTGAGTGACCCCACCAGCAAGAGAACCACAATTCCACCAAGAAGAATGAAAAGTGGATTGAGGTAGAACCAAGGAACACTTGGTCCAATCAGTTTTTCGGCGGCGAATAACATCAGCCCTCCTCGTGCTTTACTTCTTCAGTGGCTGGTGCTTCTTTTATTTCCACAACAGCTGGTTCAAAGGTGCGTCCGCTACGTTCTTCCACATGAGCCACTAATGCCTTCACACTTGGCTCAATACGGTTCAACATTGGCTTCGGATACACACCAGTAAAGACGATTGCCGCGATGAAGGTCAGCAAAAGCATTCCTTCGCGAGGAGTAATTTCTGGGAATGAAGCGTTTGCTTCATCGACCTCGCCATGGAATACACGTTGGTAAGCCCACAACAAATACAACGCGGCCAAAATGACCCCTGTTGCTCCAATAACTACCCACCAACGAGCATTGTCGAATGACCCAATAAGAATGAGGAACTCTCCAACGAATCCGTTGAGACCCGGGACTCCGATAGATGAGAGCATCACCACCATGAACGCAGCGGCAAAAATAGGCGCAACGGACTGCAATCCTTTGAGTTCTGCAATTTGCCGTGTGTGGCGACGCTCATAAATCATGCCTACGAGCAAGAAGAGTGCACCGGTAGAAATTCCGTGATTGACCATTTGCATCACGCCACCACTGAGCGCAACTGAGGTGAACGCAAAGGTTCCTAGGACGATAAACCCAAGGTGAGCGACGGAAGAATAAGCAACGAGACGCTTCAAGTCTTTTTGCATTGTTGCGGCAATGGCCCCCCACAAAATACCTGCAACGGCAAGTGTGAGAAAGAGCGGCTTTGCCCACACTGCAGCTGCGGGGAATAGGTACAGACCAAAACGCAAGAAACCGTATGTGCCGAGTTTGAGAAGTACACCGGCCAAAATGACCGAGCCCCCAGTAGGCGCTTGTGTATGTGCATCGGGCAACCACGTATGCAGAGGGAAGAGCGGTACCTTCACCGCAAATGCAACAGCAAAAGCAAAGAACAACCACCGTGCAGTGTTGGTTGCAAATGATGCCTGCTCAGCCAGCGTTACAAGATCGAAGGTGACATACCCCAGGCTGTTCTTAGCCAGCACTGCAGTTGCAATGATTCCCACCAACATGAATGCGGAGCCCAGCATCGTGTACAAGAAAAACTTCGTGGCTGCATAAATGCGCTGGTCGTATCCCCATCCACCAATGAGGAAATACATCGGCACGAGAACAATTTCGAAAAATGCAAAGAACAAGAAGAGATCGAGGCTGAGGAAACTCCCCATTACTCCGGCTTCAAGAAGGAGAAGCCATGCGAGGTAACGCTTGTGTCCGTGATGTGGGTCGATACCAACAATGACCAAGGGGAAAAGGAGGCCAGTAAGCACCACAAGGAAAAGAGAAATTCCATCAACACCTAAGTGCCAACCAATGCCCCACTCACGAATCCATGCGTGTTGTGAGGTGAACTGAAATCCACCATCAGACGTGTGGAAACTTGCCAGCATCCAAACACTGAGCCCGGCTGTTCCTACGCTCGAAACTAATGCAATTAACTTGGTCCATTCTGGACGTCGATTGCTTGAGAGAACAGCAGCAATTGCACCAATGAGCGGCACAAAAATAAGTGCCGTCAGGATGGGAAATGACATTGATGCACCGTGACCTACTTCAGCGAACATCACGCCACCCCTCTCCACATAAACCACGCCAACATGGCAAGTACACCAATGACGATGGCTGCGGCATAGACACGTACGTAGCCACTTTGCATTTTACGAATGAAGCCACTTGACTGGCGAACAACTGACCCGGTTCCACGCACTGCACCGTCGATGACATGCGCATCGGCCCACGCAACACCTTCAAATGATTGGCGACCAGGTCCACCCATGAATGCTGAGACTCCTTTGTCGTAGTTCCAAGCATTTGCCAAAATTTTCGGCTCAATAGCTGGCAGTTTCTTCTTGCCATAAACGCCCACTGCCAAGGCAATTCCACTGAGTGCTACGACAATTGCTACCAACATGAGAATGTACTTGTTGTCACTTGCCCAAGATCCGCTGATATGCGCTTCGCCATGTTCAACAATTGGTTCTAGCCACTTCTCAAGGAAATGAAGATTCTTTGTGAAAGGCAACTGAAGTAATCCGCCACCTACCGACAAGATCGCTAAGACAACGAGTGGGAACAGCATGATTTTGGGACTCTCATGGGGAACGAAATCTCCGTGAGCACCATGCTCTTCACTTTGGTCTTTCCACTTCGCTTCGCCAAAGAACACCATGATGACTTGACGTGTCATGTAGAAAGCGGTGAGTAGTGCGGTGATGAGGCCCACCACATACAGCGCGCGGTTGTTGGCAAATACGTAGAGCAAAATTTCGTCTTTCGACCAGAACCCTGCAAAAGGGGGCACGCCCGCAATTGCCAACCAGCCGATAATAAAGGTGAATCCGGTAATTGGCATGAGCACGCGAAGTGCGCCCATCTTGCGCATGTCTTGTTCGTGGTGCATGCCATGGATCACCGAACCGGATCCGAGGAAAAGGAGCGCCTTAAAAAATGCGTGTGTGATCATGTGGAAAATGGCTGCAACGTATGCGCCCGACCCCACAGCGAGAAACATGTAACCAAGTTGCGACACGGTGCTGTACGCAAGAACTTTCTTGATGTCGTTTTGAGCAACGGCAACTGTGGCGGCGAAAAGTGCAGTAGCTGCTCCGACCACGGCAACAATGGTGGGGGCCCAGTGGTATGCCTCAGCCATCACTGGGTTCATGCGAGTCATCAAAAACACACCGGCAGTCACCATGGTGGCGGCGTGAATGAGTGCCGATACTGGAGTTGGTCCTTCCATGGCATCGGGCAACCAAAGATACAAAGGAAGTTGCGCGCTCTTACCGCATGCCCCAACAAACAACATGAGAGCAATTGCAGTGGCGGTGACATGACTAATTGACCCACCATGAGCAGCGCTATTAATGCTTCCGTAAGACAAGGTTCCCACAGCACCAAAGGCCAAGAACATCGCCATCATGAAACCCCAGTCGCCAACACGGTTGGTGACAAATGCTTTCTTACCTGCAGTTGCCGCGCTATCGCGTGTGTGCCAGAACGAAATGAGGAAGTAAGAACATGTTCCCACTCCTTCCCACCCAAGGAAGGTAACGAGCAAGTTCTCACCCAGAACGAGCATCAACATGGAGAACACGAAAAGGTTCAAATAAATGAAGAACTTCGAAAACTTTGCGTCACCATGCATGTAACCCACGGCGTATAGATGAATGAGTGTTCCGATACCTGTAATAAAGAGCGCCATGGTGATGGACAATTGATCGGCAAGAAATGCAAGGTCTACATGCAAAGAGCCCACAGGAATCCAAGAGAAGACTTTCACTACATGGGAACGCTCTTCTGCATTTTTTGACACCATGTCGAGAAATACGAGCAGCGTCACGATAAATGAGGATCCGCACATGGTTGCAGCAAGCCAACCCGCTTTTGGTTCACCTAATCGGCGTCCAAAAAGTACAAGAAGCAAAAATCCGGCGAGCGGAAGTGCAGGTACTAACCAAACTGTGTTGAGCATTGCTACTAACCCTTCAAGGCCGAGAGATCGTCAACGGAAATTTCTGAGCGGCGACGCATGATTGCCACAATGATGCCAAGCCCAACAACAACCTCAGCGGCGGCAACTACGAGAACAAAAAAGACAGCGGTTTGTCCGTTGATATCGGTGAGCTTTGTCGATAACGCAACAAAGGTGAGGTTGACTGCATTGAGCATGAGCTCGATGCTCATAAACATAATGAGTGGGTTACGCCGCACAAGAACGCCCACCATGCCAATACCGAAGAGCACTGCACCCAAAATGAGGTACCACGTAGAAGTAGGGACAATGGTTGCCAGCATCATGCTGTGACTCCTGTGAGGTCTTTGTCAGACTTACGCTTACGGGCCAACACTACGGTTCCGACCACGGCGACAATAAGCAAGACCGAAGTAACTTCGAAGGCCACTACATAATTGCTGAAAATTGACCGAGCAATTTGGCGAATATTTGCATCGTGATCGCCATCACTTGCCACATTGATGCCATCGCCACGCATGTTTAATGAATCGCGGCCTTGCAAAATGGTGGTGACGAGCAGTGCAACAAAACCAAAACCCAGAACTATTGCTAATGGTCGTTGAATTCCGAGCGGTTCGGTTTCTAAATTCTCTGCACGATCAACGCCCAAGAGCATGATGACGAACAAGAAGAGCACAACGATTGCGCCAGCGTAAACAACTACTTGCACTGCTGCAAGAAACTCTGCATGTTGGGAAACAAACATCACGGCAATTCCGAACAATGTGAGTACCAAACTCAAAGCAGCGTGTACAGGGTTTGAACGAAGAACAACCCCCAACGCACCACCAAGCACCATTACAGAAGCACAAATAAAGACGAAGAGTTCCATTTATTCGGCGTCCCTCTCACTTTGAGTTGGCTCTGGGGCGCGGACCCCATAACCAAGTTCACCGCTCCATGCAACGACACCTTCAAATTCTGCGTTGCCACTTGGCGACGTGGCACGCATCCAACCAGAGGTGTTCATGTCTTCACCTGGTCGCCAGTCTTCCCACGGCAAATGTTGCGGCAAACCTGCATCGTCGACAAGGAGCTCTTTTTTCGTGTAGATCGCATCTTGGCGATTTGTAAATGAGAATTCAAAGAGTTTTGTTTCCGTGATTGCTTCGGTCGGGCACGCTTCAACACACAAGTCACAGTGAATGCAACGCAGGTAATTGATCTCATAAATAAAGCCGAACCGTTCACCAGGTGACGTGGGCTCCATGGGGTCGTTGTCTTTACCGCGCACATAGATGCAGCGTGCGGGGCAAACGCCTGCACAGAGTTCGCAGCCGATGCATTTTTCCATGCCATCTTCGTATCGGTTCAGAACATGGCGCCCGTGCATCCGCTCGGGCTTTGCAATTTTTTCGTCACTACTTGCTTTTTTTCCTTTGCGGAACATGCGTCCACCGGAATATTCAGTGGTCACGCGATTGCGTTTACCGTGTTGACGAACAGTTACAAGAAAGCCACCTAGGTACCCCATTAGAAAGATGCCCCTTCTGATTCACGATTTTTTGCACTGGCCCTGAATGCCAACTGCATAAAAATAAAGCACACCAATATGACTGCAATAGACAGTGGCATCACAATGAGTTGATCCCAATTTTCATTGTCAGCAAGTCGTTGCGCTGCAAGAAGCATGAACCAACCGAGTGATGCAGGAATAAGGAACTTCCACCCAAGATCCATGAGTTGGTCGTAGCGAAAACGTGGCAACGATGCTCGGAACCAAATGTAGATGTAAAGGAAGACCAGTACTTTGGCAATGAGCCAGATACTGCCTTCAAGTGAGTTATTCACGAGTGGAATATCGAGCGTGGTGTTGCCAATGCTGATGGGCTGTGGACCACCAAAGAACAAGGTAACGATGACTGCAGACATCGTGATTGTGTTCATAAATTCGGCAAGGAAAAAGAGCGAGAAGCGAATTGATGAATACTCGGTGTTGAATCCACCTACTAATTCCTGCTCGGCTTCTACTAAGTCGAAAGGTGGTCGATTGAGTTCTGCAGTTGCTGAAATCATGAAGATGGCAAAAGGAATAACACCAGTTGCCACAATGTTCCACGAACCGAGTGAACTTTGTGAACCGACGATGCCGCTCGTCGACAGTGTTCCCGTCACCAAAATAACTGCGGCTAATGACAGCCCAAGAGCTGCTTCATAACTGACCATTTGTGCAGATGCACGAACTGAACCGAGCAAAGGATATTTCGAACCACTCGACCAACCTGCCAACATGATGCCGTAGACCGCGATAGAGGAAATGGCGAGCGCAAAAAGTACACCAATGGGTGGGTCGGCAAGTTGTACTCGTGTTTGGTGCCCGAACCACGTAACGAGCCCACCATTGCCATTGCGGTAGTCACCACCGAGCGGGATGATTGCAAAAGCGAGAAACGCGGGAACAAACGAGAGGTACGGTGCAAGCCGGAAAACGAGTTTGTCAGATCTTTCAGGCAAAAGATCTTCTTTAAAGAACAACTTGATGCCGTCTGCCAAAGTTTGCAACAAACCAAATGGCCCCGCTTTATTTGGGCCAATACGGTTTTGCATGCCAGCAATAGCTTTGCGTTCAAACCACACCATCAACATGGTTGCAACAAGACCAATGACAAAAACAACCAACACTTTGAGGACCACAATGAGAAGAGGTGTCCACAAAAGACCCCCATCGAATAGTGGGTCAATTCCTAACAGTGAATGAGTCAGCGCAATCACGACAGGTTCTCCACTCGAACATCGACAATGAGATCATCTGCATTGAGTAATTCACGAATATCGGTTCCGGGCTGGTTGAAAGGAACCCACGCCGTACCTTTTAGTACCGTCTCGTCAGCATGCAAAGTCAAAATGACAGATTTTGATGACGTAGATACCTTCACATCTTTTCCAACAGAAGCTCCGAGGCGCTCAATATCGCGGGGATTCAAATAGATGCCAGCACCAATACTGAGGTGGGCTAGTGACGGACTCGTTACTGTGCTCACCGCATTGTCATACATCTTGCGCGATACCACTAGCCGTAGGTCGTACGAATTGCGTTCAGGAGCAGAACTTCCCGCTACCGACAGAGCTTGTTGAACTTGCGGCGTTGCGTCTTTTGCTGTGAGGTCGTTCAGAGATTCCACACCAATGTCTGCGCCAAGTTGCTCAGCTAATTCGGTTGCAATCATCCAATCGGGACGCGAGGTTCCACGCGCAGTAATTTTCTGACTCAGCGGCAGTACATGACCTTCAAGGTTTGTTGTTGTGCCGCCACGTTCTGCATACGCAGCCGCAGGAAGCACAACATCTGCTCGCAAAGTAGAAGCTGTGGGAAAAGTATCGACTGCAATGACATTACGTGCACTAGCTAGCGCGCGGCGGGCGAGATCGAGATCTGGGACATCAGACAATGGATCTGCTCCAAGCAAAATGAGGCACTCAATGTGTCCTTCACTTGCCGCAGTGAGAATGTTGCGAGCGTTGTCTCCTGCAGTAAGACCAGCAGCTGCTGCACCACGAATATTTCCACGACGAAGAACAGGTAACACGGTGACGGCGGGGTAAGCAGCAGCTATTGCGTTGTACGCCTGTGCCGTGAAATCACTTGATTCGGCGAGGTTCGCGCGTCCTAAAACGACAACAACATTGCCTTTGCGCATCTGTCCGGCAATCTCTGGGTCATTGAGTGCAGCATTGACAGCAGCAACTTGTGCACCTGGTTCATAGTTCAACGATTTCCATGCGTACCGAGTAAGACCTGAGGCTTTAGTGGTGAACTCAATAATACGCGTGCGATTTTTTGTTGCAGCGTCGCGCAATCGGAGGTACAGAACGGGAAGTTCTTCTTTGAGATCTGGGCCGAGCAAAATCACTGTTGTTGCTGAAGTTGCATCATTAATTGTTGCTTGCGGCAAATTGAATACTTCAGTGGAAAGACCGTCGTCTAGTTGCGCATCGTGCAATGTGATGCCCAATTTGCTTGCCAACATTGCCCATGCCCGTGCATCTTCGTTTGCGAGACGAGCTCCGCCCAAAATGGCAACACTATTTGCACCTTGAGAACTCATCGCAAGGCGAATGGTTCGTGCAGCAACTTCTAGAGCCTTCGCCCAAGAGGTGGGAACGAGCGACGCATCTTCTTTAACGAGCGGTGTCGTGAATCGATCATCACTATTGATGGACTCAAAGTTGAATCGACCACGATCGCACAGCCAACCCCAGTTAGCTCCGTCGTTGTCGTGACCTTGGAAACGCAACACCTGATCGCGGCTTGACTGAATAACAGTTGAGCATCCCACTGAACACGAGGTACAAGTGCTCTCGGTTTCTTCAAGATCCCATGGGCGCGCCTTAAAGCGATAGGGCTTTGCAGTGAGCGCCCCCACCGGACAAATTTGAACGGTGTTTCCCGAGAAGTAGGAAGCAAAAGGTTCATCGGGGAACGTAAGAACCTGTGTGTTGTTTCCTCGATGGGTAAATGAAATGAGTGGGTCGCCGGCAACTTCACTGGCGAATCGCGTGCAACGATCACAGAGGATGCAGCGTTCGCGGTCGAGAAAAACTAAATCACTAATAGCAATGGGCTTTTCGTAATGGCGTTTTTCTTCAACGTAACGACTCTCACCTGGACCGTGAGAAAAGGCCTGATCTTGAAGTGGGCACTCTCCACCTTTGTCGCACACTGGGCAGTCGAGTGGGTGATTAGCGAGAAGAAGCTCCAAAATTCCTTCTTGAGCTTTTTTCACTTGCTCCGTTTCGGTATGCACCACTTGCCCTTCAGCAACAGGAGTCATGCACGAAACCACCATCATTGGGCCACGAGGACCTTCTACTTCAACTAGGCATTGGCGACACATGCCCACTGGCTTCATGCGTGGGTGATAACAAAAGCGAGGAATGAAATCGCTCGTGCGGTCTGCTGCAGCAATGATGAGTTCACCTTTTCGCGCAGCAACTGTTTTACCGTTAATTGTAAGACTCACTGCATTGGGGTCGATGACCACTTCAGTTTCCACTTGGTCAGGTGTTGATTCTGTGGTGCTCATGATGCGTGTCCTGTTGTGCTGTTTGCTACTGCAGTAACCGGAATCCGTTTACGCGTCGTAACGCGTGCTTCAAACTCGCTACGGAACAAAGTAAGTGCAGAGTGAACGGGTGCGTACGCCGATGGACCCACAAAACAAATGGTGGTCATCTTGTATGGGAAAGGCACTGCCGACAAGCCAAGGTCGGCGTTTGATGCGTGTGGAAAATCTCCGGGGCAAATGCTGCTGCCCACTTCAATGAGTTGGTCGAGGTCGGCATCGGTACCGGTGCCTTCAACAACGCGCGTCAAAATACGTTCGAGCCATGTTCCACCTTCACGACAAGGCGTGCATTTGCCGCATGATTCGTGTGCATAGAAACGTGTGAGTGTTAACGCAGCTGCAGGAATGTCGGTGGTGTGATCCATCACCATAATTGCGCCTGAACCGAGCATCGAACCCGCTGGTCCTACTTGACTTGCTTCGAAAGGCAAATCGAGTTGATCGGGGGTGAACCATGGCGCAGAACCACCGCCTGGCACAAAAGCTTTCAACTGATTGTCATTGCGAATTCCGCCGCAGAACTCTTCTCCGTACAAAAGATCACGAAAAGTGGTGACACCGTTAATGATTTCAAAAACACCGGGTCGCTTCACATGACCAGACACTGCAACCATGCGTGTACCTGGCGAGGTTTTTGTACCAATTGCCGTGTACGCCTCGGAACCATTGCACAAGAGCCAAGGCAAGTTGGCAAGCGTTTCCACATTGTTCACAATGGTGGGCTGGCCATACAGACCATTTGCTGCTGGGAAGAATGGAGGCTTCAAACGCGGCATGCCACGATTTCCTTCAAGACTTTCAATGAGTGCTGTTTCTTCTCCAACGACATATGCGCCTGCACCCCAGTGCAGCACAATGTCGACAGAGAATTTGCTGCCCAAAATATTTTTGCCAACATACCCTGCGGCATAAGCCTCATTTAATGCCGTTGCCACACGCTCTTGAGCTAAAGCCATTTCACCACGTATATAGAGGAAACAACGCGACAAGCCAGCTGCATAACATGCAATGAGACATCCCTCAATGAGTTGATGCGGATCGCGCTCCATGAGCAAACGATCTTTGTACGTGCCAGGTTCGCTTTCGTCGCCGTTCACCACTAAATACCGCGGCCACACTTCTTGTGGCGTGAGACCCCATTTCGTACCTGCAGGAAAACCAGCACCACCACGGCCAAGAACGGTTGCGTTCTTTACTTCGTCGTGCACACTGCCTGCAGGTTGCGCCAAAGCTGCTCGCAAACCCGCATAACCGTTGGTCGCTAAATAGCGCTCGATGGTATATGAGTCGGAGAATTCAAAACGCGAGGTAACAATTTTCGGACGGTCGCCGGCCACGAAACCTGGAGCATGCGCATAGGTACTGGTCATAGTGCAGACTTTCCATCTAGCCATTCAGGCGATTCATTTACTTTTTCAGGAGCGACCGCTCCAACACCACGTTCCGCAGGAATACGTTGACGCACAGTGGCAAGAACTCCGTGCGAAGGAATTTCATCGCTGAGCTTTCCTGCAGCAAGATCGTCGATGAGTGTGTCGAGATCTGCAGGGGTCATTTTGAATCGGTACCGATAGTTCACCTGCAAGCAGGGAGCCTCGGTGCACGCTGCTTGGCATTCAGCATGTTCCAAAGTGATGAGTCCATCGGGTGTGGTGCTTCCTGCCTTAATGCCAAGTCGCTTTTCAGCATGATGCATGAGTTCTTCTGCGCCCATCAGCGCACACGACATGGTTCCGCAAATATTGAGGAGATACTTTCCCACTGGTTCAAATTTGAACATTTCGTAGAACGACGCTGTTCCAAAAACTTCCGCAGGAGTGACACCTACGAGTTCAGCGATGTGCTTCATAGCGTCTTCGGCGACATAACCATCTTGTTCTTGGGCTAGATGCAAAATGGGAATGAGAGCAGACTTCGGACGTGGGTAACGCCCGATGATTTCATAAGCGATTGCGATATTTGCATCGGTGAGGCGGCTCATCGGTCGACTTCTCCCAACACAGGGTCTACAGAGGAAATGACGGCCACGGCATCGGCGATGAGACCATCGCGCATCATGTGTGGCAGTGCTTGAATATTGACAAACGACGGTGCGCGCATATGCAGGCGATATGGCTTTGGTGAACCATCACTAACGATGTAACAACCAATTTCTCCACGGGGACTTTCAATGCCTACATACACTTCGCCTTCAGGCACTTTGAAACCTTCGGTGAAAATTTTGAAGTGGTGAATGAGAGCTTCCATTGACTCATCGATACGAGCACGCGGTGGCGGAGTTACTTTTTTATCTTGAATGCGGTAGTCACCCGATGGCATCTTGTCGAGAATTTGATAGACGATCTTCATTGACTCACGAATTTCGTTCAGGCGAATTGCGTAGCGATCGAATGCATCTCCATACGAACCAACGATGACGTCGAATTCAACTTCGTCATACTTCAAATAAGGAAGATCACGACGAAGGTCCCATGCAATACCAGCGGAGCGCAAAATGGGACCCGAAGTACCAAGGGCAACTGCTTCTTCTGCAGTAATGACACCCACACCTTGCAGACGTTCGCGCCAAATGGGTTGGTTGGTCATGAGGACGTCGTACTCTGCCAAACGTGATGGCAAGCCTTCCAAAATGGTGAGCACATCGTCACGCCAACCGGTTGGCAGGTCTGCAGCAAGGCCGCCAGGACGAATGAAGTTGTGGTTCATACGTAGGCCCGTTACTTTTTGGAAAAATCGCAATACTTCTTCGCGTTCACGCCATCCGTAAATCATCATGGAAACTGCACCCATGTCCATGCCGTTTGTCGCCATGAACAGAAGGTGGCTACTCATGCGATTGAGTTCAGACAACAACATGCGCATCCATGTTGCACGTTCTGGGATATCGCCATCGATTCCCAAGAGTTTTTCCACTGCGAGCGAAAACACCAATTCGTTATTCAATGGCGAGGCATAGTCCATACGAGTGACGTTGGTGCCGCCTTGCATGTAGGTGAGTTCTTCAGCCTGCTTTTCCATTCCCGTGTGCAAATAGCCAATGATGGGCTTGCAACGGAGAACTTTTTCACCTTGGAGTTCCAACATCAACCTCAATACACCGTGTGTGCTTGGGTGTTGTGGCCCCATGTTGATGATCATGGTTTGTTCTTCGTCGTTTTCGACAGGGCTGCTGGTGAGTTCTGCAGCAGCCTTTTCGCTCATGCGTAATACTGAACCGACTTCACGAAGTACTTCTTTTGCCGTGAGTTCACTGCGTGAACGCATTTCTTGTGGGCCTTCGCCCGTTGCTGCAGGTGTTGCAGTAATGAGATTGTTCGTCATGACGGAGCACCTTTAAATTGCACAGGAATGCGTCCCACAGAAAAATCTTTACGCAGAGGGTGACCTTCCCAATCTTCAGGCATCAAAATGCGCGACGGGTCTGGGTGGCCTTCAAATTGAATACCGAACATGTCGAACACTTCTCGTTCCATCGCTTCGGTCCCCGGATAAAGATCAAATGCTGTTGGCAGTGAAGCTTCACCTTCTGCAATTTGAACGCGCAATCGCAAGCGTTCGCGCCTCTCAAGTGAAATGAGGTTGAGAACTATTTCAAAACGTTCGCCAACAAGACCTGCTGGGAGCTGACGATTTGTTGAAGCGTACGTAAGAAAATCGACAGCGGTGAGGTCGGTACACATGGTGAAGGAATCGTCAATTGCCTTCTTCAACGTTGCAATATAATTCGCACGAGATACGTGAATTACTTTTTCACCTCGCGAGCAAGTGACATCGCACCCGTACAGCTGCTCTGCGGGCGCAGGGGTATCTATTGCTGCATCACTCATGGTTTAACGCGCTCCAAGAACTATGGGCGTAGTTGTTGCGCCCGCAGCAATTTCAGTGATGTGCACATTTGCACCGGCACCTGACGCCGCACGGCGACGCATAATTTCACCATCTTCAATGAGTTGATGCAGTGTCTCAATTGCGTGAATGAGTGTTTCTGGTGTTGGTGGGCACCCTGGTGCATATACGTCGACAGGAACAATTTGGTCGACACCTTGCACAATTGCGTAGTTGTTGAACATGCCGCCAGTTGATGCACACACGCCCATGGAGATGACCCACTTTGGCTCCATCATCTGGTCGTACACCTGACGCATCACGGGAGCCATTTTTTGACTAACGCGGCCAGCCACAATCATGATGTCGGCCTGGCGCGGGGATGCACGAAATACTTCCATTCCGAATCGAGCGAGGTCGTAGTGCGCTGCACCAGTTCCCATCATTTCAATTGCGCAGCATGCAAGACCAAACGTTGCTGCCCACGAAGAACGAGAACGAGACCATTTGACAAGATCTTCAATGCGACCCGTCAGGAAGTTGTGTTCAAGCCCACCTAAACCATCGTCGAGAACGTCACGTACTAATGCCATTACGCTGCAAACTCCGTTTCGCGACCATCGCTACCTACGCGGCGAACTGTTGAAGAAACCGTGCGGCTAGCCGAGATGACATCGGTGAGATGTTCATCAACACGGCGCCCACTCTTGAGCGGGCCCCAATCGAGGGCGCCACGCGCAACTACATATACAAACGTCACAAAGAAAATGGCGCTAAACGAGAGCATCTCAAAGAATCCGTACGAACCTAAAAATTCCCTGTCGACTGCAAATGGGTACACGAAAATGATTTCGATGTCGAACATAATGAAAAGCATCGCGACAATATAAAAAGACACGGGGAACCGTTGCGGATTGTCACGACTAGGAACAATGCCACATTCATACGGCGCTTCTTTGGCGGCGTTGCCTCGATTCGGTGCGAGCAAGCGCGACGCCACCAAACTGAGAACCCCAAAAAGAGTTGCCAATATTGTTAATGCGAGTATCGGGAGATACTGCCCCATGGTTTAAACCTTCGCCGAGTTCAACTCACCCGTTGCATTCGCCAAAACAAAACGGTCGCGACGATGTAACAACCAGCACAAAATGCCGAAGATAAGACTTGAACCGATGGTAATGAATATTGCTGGCTGACGCTTGGAACCAAGATCGCGAATCATCAGCAAATAACGATGTGGCTGTGATGAATCGATCACAGGTTTTGCAGGCGCACGACCAGGTTCAGCACGTTGCGGCAATAACGGCGCAAATTCCACGAGCGCATAGTGCGGCTTGTGGAAAAACGCAAGGAAGTCGAGTGACTCATTGATCTTTGGTGAACGCTCTCCACCGCGGTCGTATACCGACAACGTGAGATATTCCCCGGCAGCAAACTCTTTCGCTTTATTTTGAATGATGTCGTCTGCAGATGCAGCTGCTTGTCCGCGTCGTGGGTCTGCATCGTCGAGGCGTACCCATTTTTCTGCTTCAAGTTGCTTCTTGACGGTTGCTGCTACTTCTGCCGGTGACGAACCAGCTGCCACTTTGATGGGCACATCAATCACTTCTGCACTATTCAAATAAGTGCCGTCGCGGATAATGGAGATGGGGTTCGCAGGCTTCCACGTTGGTTCACGGCCTTTCAAACCAATCCCATACACCATCCAGATAGCACCCATTGTTGCCAACCAGCCAAAAAGTGCGGCAACGGAAACCAGAATGCCTAAACGTGCGCCGAGGTTGGTACCAATAACCAGGTAGGTGCCTCCGCATAACGTCAGGAACATACAGAGCACCACAATGATGCCGCGAATGTTGGGATCCCAACTGATGGCAAAAAGTGCAGACAACATCAGAGGCTCCTTACGTATTCCACGATGGATTTAATTTGCTCATCGGTGTAGATACCGCCGAAACCAGGCATGCGTCCTCCGCCTTGACCTTGTTCTCCGTATTTCTTTCCGTACTCTGAGCCACCCTTGATGAAGGCGATCATGTCGTCTTGATTAGGGAATTGGCGAATGCTGGATCCGCCGGTGAGGTTTGGTCCGAAAGCTCCACCGCCGGTGACTTGTGGGTCACCGTATGACCAGCCCTTGGTATGGCAACGTGCACATGCATACGCGCCACCGTTGAGATCGAGGTTGAAGAGCGCTTCGCCGACAGATTTGTAGGCACCACTTTTCACTAAGCGCTCAGCTTCGGCTTGCACTTCACCCTGCGCGGCCGCTGGCATTGTTCCGCCAACACAGGTGCGCGCATCGTCGTTTGGATTATCGCAATTTTCACGCGGCACTTGAATAGTGCGGAGATAGATAATGAGGTTATTGATTTGCTGATCGTTCATTGGGCCACCACCAACAAGGCCCCACGGTGACATTGGTGAGAACGGACGACCGTATTCCAAGATGAAACGCACTTCCGATTCGGCGAATCGGTGGTACACATTATTTAAAGCAGGTGCTTTCCAGGTCACCGACTTCACTTCTCCGGTTTTTGCATCGGTGATGGCGAATGGTGCACTACCACCAGTTGCTTTCATACCGCCATGGCAACCTGCACAGTTAAAACCACCTTCGGCTGTTGGTGCAAAAAGCTTTGAACCCCAACTAGCAAAACGCTTATCGAAACCGCGTACCGCACCTTCTTGGCGACCAGGTTCAAGCACCCAATACAAAGGCAGCGACACAGTGATGACAGCAAGGAAAGCCAAACCGAGCAATTGCGTACGTTCAATTTTCTTGCCTTCAAGAACTTCATCGTCGTAATACGGCTTACGGTTTGCTGCAAGCTCAATTTCTGAACCGAGTTCACGACGTGATCCACGAATATTAAAAAGTCCGTAGAGCACCCATCCGATGAGCACTACTGCAAGGATGATCCAAGCAACGTTTGTTGTTATTGCTGCAATCATGTTTAGTGACCTCCGCCTACACAGTGAGGACCTTCTGCTTCTTGACCAGTGGTATTTGTGCCAATTGGTGGACCGCCAAATACTGCACCCGTATCGATAACGAGAACACCGTTGTTAATTGCTACACCAAAGCGGTCCATGCCTCGTGGAGCTGGTCCACCCTTTTTCTCACCAACGCGGTTGTACTGCGAGCCGTGACATGGGCATTCAAACCATTGCGAACTTTGGCAGTTAGGAACACGGCAACCAAGGTGCGGGCACTTTTGGTACAACGCCACAACACCAGCTTCCATACCGGCATACACAGGGGCTTGCTTGCCGTAAACAGGCTGTGCTTTTGACAGTGCATCTTTCGGGTACTCAGTTACCCACGCACGTGCTTCTGAAAGATATAAAAACCCTTTGTTGCCGCGAATGGATTGGATGACGTCGTCAATTTTTCCAGCACTGATTTTGGAACCGAAACCGCCAGAGG
Source organism: Actinomycetota bacterium (assembly GCA_009711295.1). GTDB lineage: Bacteria > Actinomycetota > Acidimicrobiia > Acidimicrobiales > Ilumatobacteraceae > F1-20-MAGs119. Next base: position 35,415 of record WLST01000003.1, read on the forward strand.
CGCCTTTCCACAAAAACCCAACGAGCGAAGCGCCAAATGCACCAAGGCTTGTGCTGAGCATGATGACGGTTGCGCGGTTGAAGAAGCTACGACGTGTTTCGCCAAGCACTTCTGCATCGGGTGCAACCCATTGCTCAATTTCTGCTGCTGCAGGAATTGCGAGCTCGGTAGATGCTGCAGTTGCAGCAGCTTCGAATGCGCGACCAGTTGGCACGGATGCCGTTGCACTCTTATCGCGCTTCTTTGTTTCACGCGAAAGTGCGCCGGCGCCACGAACACCAGTTTTACGTGATGCAGTAACGAAAACTAAACCACCTAAAACAACAATGGCAGCAACTGCTATGGCGATGATGAGGGAAGTGCTCATGATGTGATCCTCACAACTCGAAGAAAATGCCGTCGCGCCATGGGAACGTAAAGTTGAACCCTGGGCCGCGGAAGAACGAACCGATAATGACCAGCACTGCCCAGAACATGAGGTGCACTGTCATGATGCTGGTAGCAAATTTGCGATCTTCGGGTTTATTCGAAGGATTGCGATCTGTATACGGAGCAAGTATGAGAATGATGATTCCCATTCCAGGAACGGTTACACCAGCCACCATGGGGTGGAACATGGTGAGAAGCTCTTGCAGACCCAAGAAGTACCAAGGTGCTTTTGATGGGTTAGGTGTCTGGTTGAAGTTTGCAGCTTGGAGAAGCGGAGCATTAACCAACCACGAAAAGATGAACAGGAACGCAGTACATGCAAGCGCCGCAACAAACTCAATTCCGAGCAAGTGTGGCCATGTGTGCACCTTGTCGATAGGTGCTGCTTTTACTTCTTGAATAGAACCTGACTTCACAACAGTCAACAACCGCTGCGTGTGGCCTCCGGGTCCGGCACCAACAGGTACGCCGCCGCCAGCAGGGGCGGCAACGACCGCAGCTGCTTTGTCAGCAACCGCAACTGCACCAGCTGATGCTCCACCTGGACGCGCAGCTTTACTGCGCTCCAAGAGATGATCGGGAATGCGTGAATCGCTTGGGCTACTGCTTGCAGAGGATGCCGCAGCATCTTCGGCGGTTTTTTCACGAGCAGCTTGCGCACGCTTCAATAGATGTTCAGGGATCTCAGTCATGGTTCACCTACCTGTCACAACGGACCAGAAATGCCGCCGTCTTTACGTACCCGCCAGAAGTGGATAGCCATAAAGATGACGATGACGAATGGAAGTAGCAATACGTGGAGCACGTACCAACGCAACAATGTTTCTGCACCAATTTCGACGCCACCCAAAAGCACGAAGCGCACTTGAGCACCCATGATGGGCGTGTAACCCATCATGTTGGTTCCTACTGCAACGGCCCATAGAGCTAACTGGTCCCATGGCAACAAGTAACCAGTGAAAGAGAGCAGAAGTGTGAGCGTTAACAACACCACGCCAATGACCCAGTTGAATTCACGTGGCGGTTTGTATGCACCGTGATAAAACACACGAGCCATGTGCAAGAACACACTCAACACCATGAGGTGAGCACCCCATCGATGCATATTTCGCACGAGCAAACCAAACGTCACCGAAGTTTGCAGCGTTTGAATGTCTTGCCAAGCGTTCGCAGTTGTCGGCCGGTAGAAGAACATCAAGAAGATGCCCGTGACCGTGAGCAAAATAAACAAGAAGAATGAAAGCCCGCCTAAGCACAATGTGTAGCTGACCTTCACCGCATGTCGCTTCACCTTCACCGGATGGAGGTGATACAGAACCGAGTTCATAATGACGTATGAACGGTTGCGTGGTGAATCGGTGTAACCCTTGCGGAAGATGGAACCAGGTCGGAAAATGGAACTCCACGCCTGACTACCTTGCACCTGCTGGCCAATTTTTGCAGCGCGATCTTTCAGCGTTGGAGTGGGTTGATCATCAATCGTTTTTGCCATAAGGGTGCTCCTTAGAACCGCATGCCGTAGGCGTAGCCGTGGTTGTTAGTACGTGTATGAGAATCACCAGTGCCCACAGGAGCGCCAACTTTCCCTAAAATAATGACGCCAGTTGGGCATCGGTCGACACAAAGTGCACAACGTGTGCACACATCATCGTCGATGATGAACATCACGTTGTCAGAAGGGTCGAGTCCTGGCTTTTCAGTACCTTGCGCTTCAGCTACAGCGCTGGGGTCGACCATGTGAATACATTTCCACGGGCAGATGTCGACACATCCTTCGCACATAATGCACTCAGATTGATCGATATGAATGAACTGCTTTGGCTTAACGGCCTTCGACAAATAGTCGGCGTCGACTTCTACTAATTGATACTCAGTAGACCAATCGGGCATTGGCGGGTTGGCGTCTGTTTTTGCCATAAGCCCCCCTATGACTTCCGCACGAGCGGACGCCCGTAGGTAGAAGTTTCAATTTCTTTCGCAGCTTCTTTGCCGCGCTTTTGCCACCAAATGAACAAAAACACCATGACGCCGATGTACACGCCGTAAATAGCCACCGCAACAATGTCGCGAACTGCTTCATATGCAAGCGTAAATGGAAAATGCCCGCCTAAAGCTTTTGGCTTCAAGATGTCGAAAGGTCCGTAGAGAATTTTGTCTTTACGCCATCCGAGGTTTTTATCGGCATGGTCAATCCATTGGTGGGGCACAACGCCGTATGCCAAGAACATGACACCAAAGGCGTATACCGAACCCAACATTGCTTCGCCCCAAGTTAAAGGCGTTCCTGGTTTGCGTCGTTTACCGAAAGGGATGATGACGAGGGCCAAAGCAAGCGTGACAAGAAAGGAGAATATGAAAGCCTGGTTTACGCCCGGCCATTTGAGAACGTCGATTGCCAGCATGGATCTCAGGTTGCCTTTCAGGGGTAGCAGTAGCGCGAAACTTCCGTAGAAACATTAGTCACCGCTACGACCAAGAACAGCATTTCTCTCGAGTTCGGTACTTTTCTCTTTTGCACGTTCTCTCGCAATGATTCTGATTTTGCGTGTCAATTGCTCTATCGTGTTCCGTGTGACTGAGATTCCTGAACACCTCCTCAAGCGCTCCCGTGATCGCAAGTCTGGCGACGGTGCCTCGAGCAGCGACAGCGCGACCTCTGCAGAAGGGTCAGTTCCTGCAGTTCAAAAGGCCGTAGCACCAGCTAAAACAGCTAAAAATGAGCCTTCCGTGGTTCTCGCCAAGCCCGATTCCCCCCGTGTTGCCGCAGCAAAAAGCCGCAAAAAAATCCCCTTCTGGGCGATGGCAACCTTAAGCTTGTTGCCTCTCTGGGGCTTCCTTTACGCCATTGCGTTGAAGCCCGCTGCCAAAGTTGTTGAGGGTCCCCTCGCCGTTGGCAGCCATGTTTACGCTGGGTGTGCCGGATGTCACGGTGCTGCAGGCCAGGGCGGAGCAGGTCGCATCTTGCACCAAGGCGAGGTGTTGAAGACCTTCCCTCACATTGAAGACATGCTGAACTTCGTCTATACCGGCAGCCAAGCCTATGTTTCTGCGGGAATTAAGCAATACGGCGACCCGAAGCGTGAAGGTGGAGCCCATGCTCCACTGTCGTATAACGGCAACCCCATGCCACAACAAGGTGAAACTTACGGTGGCGGCCTGTCTGAGGCAGAAATTCTCGGCGTCGTGTGCCATGAGCGCTACGTCATTGGTGGAGCCGACCCAAAGAGCGAGCAGTGGGCAGAAGAGTACGAAACTTGGTGCTCACCTGAGTCGGAAATCTTTAAAGCTCTTGAAACGGGCGGCACAACGTTCGATTCCATCTCCAAAGATTTCTCGATGCTGAAGACAAAGCCAAACGAAATTGGCACGAAGCCTCGTGCAACTACAGCAAAATAAAAACTAGTTTCCTTCGCTAGTACAAGTCACCACATCAATGTGGTCGGTTGACAGATTCAACGACACGTTCATATTGCTTGCAAATTTATTAATGAACTCACGTAGCGAAACTGTTGGTGTTGAGCATGTTCGTTTTGTAGGTGTTGCAAGTGGAACAACCCATCCATTACTGAGCACTGCAAAGTCGCCGCCATTCAACATGTCGACAACTGGTGGTAATGCGACACGTGTCAACAAGGTTTCACTAGTTGCAGGAGCAAGTGCAAACCACACCACTGCATCGCCCAACAGCTCTGCAATGAGCACGCAAGCATTTGGGGAAGAAAAATCTGTGCAAGTAATTTCCCCAGGTGTTCCATCGGCAATATAGACGGTTCGCGCATCATCAAGTGCTAAACGAGCCGTTGAACGTGTCGTTCCTTGAACAACGATCCAATCACTTTCCGCTTGAACTGTATTTACTGATGCGATGTAGTTCACAAAGTGAACAACTTTGTTCGCTGATTGAGAAGATGAACCAGAGTTCATGAGCACCGCATAAATAAGAAAGGCAACAACGATGGGAATTCCTAATGCTGCGGCAAATCGTGCGCTCAAAAAATTCCGCATCAAAATTTCCTAGTGTTGAACTTGTGCCACTGCACGCTCGGCAGCTCGTGACAACTCTGCAAAAACTTCATCGGTATGCGCTAAACCAAAAAATATTGCTTCATATGCACCTGGTGCCATTGCAACACCTTCTTTTAACATTGCGTGAAACAACTGCGCATACATTTTTTCATCGGTTGATTTTGCTTCATCGAAATTGTTCGGAAGTTTTTGCGATGCATCGCCATCTTTTCCGATGTACATGCCAACAAGTGTTCCCACCACAGGAAAATGAGCATTGATTCCTGCTGCTGCACAAATATCGCGCAGTAGCGATGCACCATGACGAGCACGTGCTGAAATTTCCATGTACACATCGTCGGTGAGTTCATTTAATGCTGCAAGACCAGCTGCTGTTGCGAGTGGGTTCCCCGCAAGGGTTCCTGCATGAAAAACTTTTCCTATTGGGGTGAGAACCGACATAATGTCGCGTCGGCCGCCTACTGCACCAATAGGAAGACCACCACCAATCACTTTTCCAAAGCAGGTGAGATCGGGGCGCACATCGAACTTTGCTTGTGCACCACCTGTTCCTAAACGGAAACCTGTAATGACTTCATCGAAAATGAGGAGAGCACCAACGCGATCACATTCTTGACGTAATCCTTCAAGAAAGCCAGGTGCCGGCGCAACAACACCCATGTTTGCGGCCACAGGTTCAACAATGACGGCTGCCACATCGTGAGTGAGGCGTGGCACCACGTTGTACGGCGCCACCATGGTGTTTGCCACTGCTTCATCGGGAACTCCAGCTGTTCCTGGCAGACCAAGTGTTGCAATACCGCTCCCCCCAGCTACCAACAGGGCGTCGGTTGCACCATGAAAGTTGCCAGCAAAAGTGACAATAATTTTTCTGCCCGTTGCGCCACGTGCAAGTCGCACTGCAGTACTGGTGGCTTCTGTTCCACTGTTCATTAGCCGCACTTGTTCGCAACTTGCCACACGAGTACTGATTGTTTCAGCGAGTTTCATTTCACGCGGTGTAGGCGCTCCGTATGACGTGCCCTCTGTTGCGGCATGTTGAATTGCTGTTGTGACCGCAGGATGCGCATGGCCCAGAATGATTGCCCCGTAGCTCTGCACAAGGTCGACATACTTCTTCCCTTCAACGTCCCAAATATGGGCACCGTTTCCACGAGCAACAATGTAGGGAGATCCACCTACCGACTTAAATGCTCGTATGGAACTATTTACGCCGCCAGGGATGACATCGCTTGAGCGTGCAAAGAGTTTTTCATTGCTCGGCACTCCCTTACCCACACACAATGTGGGCACGCATTGTGCAGCAACGCATGTGGCTTCGTCACAATAGGGAACGGACTGTACTGAATTCATCGACATAGCCATTCGTGGTTTTCTGCAAACCAGCGAGTGAAGTACGTAAGAATAATGTCTGCTCCAGCACGCCGAATAGCCGTGAGTTGCTCAAGTGCCACTGTGTCGTGGTCTATCCACCCGTTGGCAGCCGCGGCTTTCACCATGGCATACTCACCACTCACGTGATACGCAGCAATAGGTAAATGCGTCATTTCACGTACTGCAGCGATGACATCGAGATACGAAACCGCAGGTTTAACCATCACGATGTCGGCACCTTGGTCGATGTCGGCTTGCACTTCAACAAGTGACTCACGTGCATTACGAAAATCTTGCTGATATCCCTTGCGATTGCCTCCATTGGCGATGCTGACATCTACTGCATCACGAAATGGACCATATAAGCCCGATGCGTATTTCGCCGAGTACGCCATGATGGAAACATCGCTAAACCCGTGAGCATCGAGTGCTTGCCGAATGACACCTACTTGCCCATCCATCATTCCACTTGGTGCAACAACTTGTGCTCCTGCGCGTGCTTGTGCAACTGCAATTTTCGCATAAACATCGAGCGTTAAATCGTTATCGACATCGCCGTTTTTCCCAACGATGCCACAGTGTCCGTGGCTGGTGTATTCATCGACACACAGGTCGGCCATCAGCACTACCTGGCTACCAACAGTTTTTTCCAAACGCTGCAAAGCAACTTGCACAATTCCTTGTGGGTCAAATGCGCCAGAGCCAACATCATCTTTTTTCTCTGGCACTCCGAAAAGAATGACGCCTCGCACGCCAAGAGATGCAAGTTCCTGCACTTCTTGTTCCAATGAATCTAAAGAATGTTGAACAACCCCGGGAAGCGATGTAATGGGTTGAGGTGAAGTAATGCCTTCCTTCACAAAAAGTGGCGCAACAAAATTGCTGGTGTGCAAACGTGTTTCAGCGACGAGTTCTCTCATAGCAGGAGATGTACGAAGCCGACGGGGGCGCGATAGGGGAAATGGCACAACCGAATGTTATGGAGGTTGTTACGCAAAAAGCACAACGAGAGCTGCGCAGATCCCCTCGGGAGTTGGTACTTCTGCCACTGCATGAACCTTTAAGCCACGTGATACCGCAACTTTCTGCGTTACAGGCCCTATGACAACAACTTTTCCGGGAAAATCTGTCCCCATGGCCGATACCCAACTACGTACGGCACTACCCGATGCAAAAACGACAGCATCACCTTGTTGCACTTCTTTTCGTATCTCAGATGAGGGAACACAATGAACGGTGCGATACGCATTCACCCGTGTTACTTCCCATCCCTTTTCTGTGAGCCCGGTAGCAACCGTCAAGTCGGCACCTTCACCTTGTACAAGAAGCACCTTGTTGCCCTGTGAGCTACTCGTATACACAGGGAAGCTCTGCACGAGACCTTCTCCGCTAGGAACTGCAGCCTGCAGATCTATTTTCATGCCCGACACATCTTCAATTACTTCTCGGGTGCCATTTCCTAGAACCGCAATTTGTGGAATGCGCTGAGCGTTGTTGAGTGATTGCTGGAGTGCACTCACCACTCGGCGCGCTCCGTTGGGTGAGCTCACCACTAACCAGTCATAAGCACCAATATCGGCCAGCGCTGCATTGCGTGCTGCACCTTGGTCGAGGGGTTCAACAATTTCAATGAGTGGCAACGATATGACATTGGCACCCGCAGACCTCAGCACCTCTACTATGGGACCAGCCTGTTCTGCAGCACGTGTCACCACAATCTCGCGACCACTTAACGGCAACGAAGCCACTCTTCTAACGCCTTCCAATTTGCTCGCGTGAAGTTCGAGCCAGTTGAGCAGCAATGAGCGTTGCATTTTCTTCATCTGAAACTTCTGCTTGCATTGAGATTGAACGAGCTTGCGAGGTGTCATCTGTGGCTAAAAAGGTGGTGAGAATATTTTGATTATTCACATAAGCGCCAACGGGTAGTGAACAGCCACTACCCAAAACACTCAAAAAGGCACGTTCAATTTCCACTGCGTAGCGCGTCGCTTTGTGATCTATGGACTGAACAAATTGCTGTGTTTCTAAGTCACCGAATCGATGCTCTACAGCAACACATCCTTGGCCGATCATCGGCACAAAAAACTCTGGGTCAAGAATTTCTGTAATTTTTTCTGTCAGCCCCAATACCTCAAGAGCAGCAACTGCCATCACTACTGCGCCGCCAACGGGCACTTTTTCCAGTCGCGTACCAATGTTGCCGCGTAATTCAACAAACTGGAGATCGGGGCGTATTGCCCTCAACTGCGCCCGCCGGCGCACTGAACCTGTGGCAATAGTTGCCCCGTGCTCGAGCTGTTGGAGAGAGGTTCCAATGAGCGCATCGCGTGCATCGCGTCGCGCACACCATGCACCAATTTCTAAACCGTATTCAGTGATGGTGGGAAGATCTTTTGCCGAGTGCACTGCAATATCGGCGCGCCCATCGAGTACTGCCCGTTGTACTTCTTTCACGAAAATACCTTGGCCGGCCATCTGGTTTAGTGGAACATCGGCGCGCTGGTCACCTGTGCTTTCCACAAAAACTAATTTGCACTCAACTTCTGGGTTTTCGCGTGTGATGGAGTCAGCAACAAATTGTGCTTGCGTACGAGCCTGCGGGCTTGGCCGAGTGGCAATTCGGAGAATCTTTTGTGTCACGGGTATCTCATGTTCATCAGTGAAGATGAAAGAGGTCGCGCACGGCATCGGCGAGGCGCTCACCTTGCGGAGTTCCTGCGCCTTCTTTTAGCCGCACAGCAGGTTGGTGCATGATTTTCGCGGTAATTCCCTTGGTGAGGGCTTCTACAACTTCGCGTTGTTCATCGGTTAAGGCAGCGAGTCGTTTTGCATACCGTTCAATTTCGGCGGTACGGATTTCTTCTGCGGTCTCGTGCAATGCTGCAATCAGCGGTGCGGCTTGACGTGCCGTTGAGTCGATGGTGTATCGCTCTAACTCTTCAGAAATGATGACGCGTACTTTCGCTGCTTCACCTTCGCGCTGCTCGACGCCTTTACGTGCCCAATCGCGGAGGTCGTCGAGGTTCCGCAATTCAATATTTTCAAGGTGCCCCACATTTGCTTCCACATCACGTGGAACTGCAATATCGACAACAAATAGTTTTTTGCCAGAACGCACGCTCATTACTTTTTGTGCTTTTTCGTAATCGAGAATGAAGTTTCCCGAACCAGTGCAAGTAACAAGCACGTCGGCTTGGTGCAATGCTGCATCGAGATTTTCAAGTGGCAAGGTAGATGCACCTAAACGGTTTGCGAGTTCTTCACTGCGCGCAGCCGTGCGGTTCACTACCGTGATTTCGGTTCCTGGGTTTGCCGCAATTGCAGTTGCTACACCTTCACCCATTTCGCCGGCGCCCACAATGAGCACTTTTTTATCTGCCAAAGTGCCAAGTAGCTCGCGCGCCATTTCAACAGCTGCAAAAGATATTGATGTGGTTGAACGAGAAATAGCAGTTTCGGTGCGTGCTCGTTTACCTGTTTCCAGTGCGTGACGGAAAAGAAGATTTAACGTAGAGCGCGAAGCGCCTTCACTTTGTGCATTGGACCATGCATCGCGTACTTGTCCGAGAATTTCATGTTCACCAATGACTGCTGAATCGAGCCCGCACGCCACTTCAAAAAGATGGGTAATGGCAGCATCGTCGTGCTGGCTATAGAGGTGATTGTTCAATTCATCGGGAACGAGTCCACCAAGTTCACAAAAAAAGTCGCTGATGTCGGCATAGGCCGCGTGAAACTTTTCAGTGATTGCATACACCTCGGTGCGGTTACAGGTTGACAACACAACTGCTTCACGAATGTTGTTGCGAGATGACAACGAATGCAATGCCTTCGCCATATCGGCGGGGTTGATGGCTACCTTTTCGAGCACCTGTAAAGGGCTCGTGCGGTGGTTCACTCCAATGACAACAACAGACATACAGTGCCTACGCTATGCGCTCACAGCGCGCGAGGAGGTAGTCGTCGCCTGGATGTGACTTAAAGAATTCACCTTTTGTTGCTCGTAATAGCTCAAAATCTGCAATTCTCCGGCCAAATCGACCTTGCTGATGTGTACACCCCGCGGGACCGACAAGACAATGGGCACGAAATTGAGGATGGAACCCACCCCCGCGCGCACCAGGCGATTCACCGCCTCTTGGGCCGTGGCAGCTGGAGTGGCCAAAACACCAATGCTCACACCGCGTGTTTGCACCACTTCTGAGAGCTCATCGAGGTGCTGCACACAAATGCCGCCCACGTGAGTGCCTATTTTGCTGGGGTCGGTATCGAAAACACCCACCAGACCAAAACCACGCTCGACAAAGCCCCCATAGTTAGCTAAGGCCTGGCCCAAGTTTCCTGCCCCAACGATGACAATAGGCCATTCATGATTAACGCCGAGCTCGCGCTGAATTTGATATGAAAGGAAAGCAACCTCATAACCGACGCCCCGCACTCCGTAGCTGCCGAGATACGACAAGTCTTTGCGCACCTTTGCCGCATTGACGGCGGCGAGTTCAGCAAGTTGGTCGCTAGAGATGTGAGTGACTCCTTGAGCTATTACTTCACCCAATAAACGCAGGTACATCGGCAAGCGAATGAGAGCTGCTTGAGGGATCTTGCGACGCGAGGAAACCGACACGCTCATAGGCTAGGCGCTCGTGCAGGTTTTCACAAAGTCTTGCAGGCATTCCTTTCCCCTAACCTGACGTCATGGAAAACAGCGCCCTCGCCGCCAGCGCTGGCCTCATTTCCCTTGCGTTTTGCCTGCTCACCTACGACCGCTGGTTGCGCCGCCGTGCAGCACACGACCTGGCCTGGACCATCGCAATGGCATTGTTTGCCCTCGGTGCAGGTGCTTTGTGGTGGGCGGAAAGTCGTGGTTGGAGCTCTATGAGCTTTCGCGTCTTTTTTCTGACCGGTGCCGTACTCAATGTTCCGTGGCTTGGCCTTGGCACGGTTTACCTCTTATTCGGACAACGTGTTGGCCATGCCACTCGCACTGTTCTCGTTTTACTGTCGGGCGTTGCAGTTGGTGTCGTACTCACCGCTCCTACAAAACAAGCCGTCGACCCAGAGAATTTTCCTACGGCAAAAGAATTGTTTGGTGTTGGGCCACGACTCTTTGCTGCACTCGGTTCAGCAATTCCTGCACTTGTCATCATTGTGGGTGCCTTATGGTCGGCGCTGCGCATCATGCGTCACCGCGTACCTGCTGCCACAACATCGGCACGACGTGCAGCAATTCACCCCAAACAACTAGCAGCGGGCAATTTACTCATTGCTCTTGGCGCAATTGTGTTGTCAGCAAGCGGCACTATTGCAGGTCGACTTGGCAAAGATCGTGCATTTGCCATCACATTGCTCGTCGGAGTTTCTATTTTGTTTAGTGGTTTTATTGTCGCATCAAATGCTGTTGCGGTGCGCAAAGAGCGATTGCGTTTACTTATCGCACCATCAACAGTGACACAATCCCTGCAACAAGAATGACTCCGAGAAGGAGTCCGACAACCAAAGTAGTAGCGGGTCTCACACCAATAACCTAGCGGAAGTCATGTCACTATTCTGATGTACTTTTTTTACCAATGTGCACTGCAGTAGAAACTTGGCTCGCTTCTCCTGCGCGCAGAACCACTTGGTCACCTACGCCAACCCCTACATCACGCGCTGCAGAGTCTTGATCTTTTGCAATGGCCAACATTCCATACGAATCGATGACAAGACCAATACCGCCACTGGGAATTAATCCAAATGCAGTGGTAATGGTTGCCGAGCGCGCAACACCATCAACCACAAGCGAAAGAAGGAGCGACCCACCCGACAAAAGTGTTGCGACATCTTCAAGACCCACATTGAGTTGGCAATTACCGAAATGATCGACCCAAGTGACTTCAGAAATAATTTCTGTGTCACCAATTTGTGGGAGCGTGACAAGACCAGGCATGAGGAGATCGGCGTCAACCGCATCACCGAGTTCATCGAAGGGAATTCCGCTACATAAATGTGCAGCTACTGGAGCGAAAATATCTCGCCCGGCAAATGTTACTCCTGGCGCAGGAAGATGAAGCGCGGTGTTGTTCAATACAACGGCTCGCTCAACGCCTCCCACCATTCCGGCAGCAGGCGCCAACAACCCGTTGTCGGGACCAAGAAGAATTCCTTCACCACCCGCAATTTCTAATGCAATAGCTTTACGTTGTGTTCCAACGCCTGGGTCGACAACTCCAATAACAATTCCGCGGGGCACATATTGAATGCATCGAGCCAGCATCAATGAACCTGCGCGCACGTCGTACGCAGGAACATGATGTGCAAGATCTGTAATGCGTGCATGTGGGGCAAGGTCGGCAATCACTGCTTTCATGACGCCGACAAATTCATCGGCAGTTCCATAATCGGTGAGCAGTGAAATGTGGTCGTAAGGCATCACATCTCTTTCCTATCTGAAATGAGAACAACTGGAAACTCTCGTAAGACGAACGAAGGGGTCGGTGTCAACCCCCCGATGACACCGACCCCTAAGGCGCGGCCCTTGCGGGCGCGACTCCCGAGCGGCAAGCCACTCGGTGATCTCTCCGTACGTTACGCACAAGTTCACCTATAGCGAAAAGCGTCACTCATATTTTTTGAAAAATTTTCCATTTTTGAACACGATCAGGCTCTTTTCTGCCCGTTTGCCCATTTCGGGCTATTTCTTCGCCTCGGTGCCCATCTCGCGACTACGCGCTGTGGCAGCTCGCACCGCCTCAACAATGGCCTCACCTACCCCCGCAGAGCGCAAGCTTGCCAGCCCGGCCGCGGTGGTTCCGCCAGGCGATGTGACACGTTCGCGTAATTGTGCGGCTGATTCAGGACTCTGCGCAAGAAGGATGCCCGCACCTCGCAACAATTGCCGCACTAGTGGGTCGGCCAATTCCGCATCGATGCCCATTTCACTTGCCGCTGCCATGAGTGACTCTGCAATATAAAAAAGATATGCAGGTCCAGAGCCGGTGAGGCCGGTGATGGCATCAATTTGATCTTCTTGAACGCGCACTGCAATTCCCACACTGCCCAAAACTTCTGCAGCAAACTTCGCGCTACTTTCTGTGCACGACGCTCCCAATGCATAACCAGCCGCACCTTCACCAACAAGTGAGGGAGTATTCGGCATTGCACGAATGACCGCTACGCCATCACCAGCAGCTTTTTGTAACGATGCAAGAGAAACACCTGCAGCAATGGACAGCACCGTTTGCGCACCAGCTTGCACTGCAAGTGCTGTTGCTTGGGCAGCATCGGCAGGCTTAACAGCAATAACTGCTGCAGTGCATTTCTGTACAGACTCTTCTATGTGAACACCGGGAAAAGTTGAACTTAAAACTTTTCTTTGCTCTGCCGACAACTCAACAATGGTGAGCATGTCTGGGGCAAGACCCGCACGCAAGAGCCCATGAGCCAAAGCGGCCCCCATGTTTCCGCCGCCAACGATGGTGAGTGCTGCTTGTTTCACATCACTGACGTTACTCTGCAAAGCGCGAGGCAAAACCAATTCTGATGAGAACAGGGAAATGAGTTTCAACCGCAGCAAATAAAGTCCCGATCACTCTGTCGATTTCAATTTCACTCAACACCGTGATGGGAAGTTCTCCGCGTAAGAAGAGAGCGTTCTCAACACCAATAGAGAAGTGTGCTCCCGTGAGTTTTGCATTACGCCGCAATGCTTGTTCATATAACTGCTCGGCATTTTCTTCAGGTGCAGGCATGACGTAGGTCTCGTAACGCAATGTGCGCTGACCCAGGGTCAGCCAAATGGTGGTGAATTCTTTTTCCTCACCATGCATTCTCATAAACCACCGTCGAGGAGCTTCGGGGTCACGACCCGCATCGACAACAACCTCATGACTTTGCCGATACGCAGCTAGCCACTCATCGACGTGGCGAGCGATGACTTCAATATCGGGCTCCGAAAAGAGCTCACTCATGAGGTGTTACCGACACTCCACGCGATCGCGTGTGGAAACATCTGCATACACACGTCGTAAGCGTGCAGCGGCGAAACTCCAGGTGTAATCGCGCGCTTTTTCCGCCGCCTTTGCCCCCATTGCTAATGCCTTGGTGGGATGCGCCAACAGCTCATCAATATGTTCTGCAAATAACGCGGGGTCACGACGGGGAACCAGATAACCAGTTTCTCCATCGTCAATGATGGTGAGGAGTCCGCCCACTGCACTTGCCACAACGGGAATGCCACATGCGGCTGCTTCAAGTGCCACCAAGCCAAAACTCTCGCTACGACTTGGCACAACCACTACGTCGGCAGCTCGATAATACGTAGACAACATGTGGTGTGCTTGTGGTTCAACAAAGCGAATGTTGTTGTGTACGCCAAGACTGCGAGCGAGTTGCATGACCTTTTCTAATTCATCGTTTCCTTCGTTGCCACTGGCACCACCCACGACAATGAGTTGCGCATTTTTTGCACGCAACTGTGCGAGTGCCTGAACGGCAACATCAAGACCTTTCAACGGTTGAATGCGGCCAACGAAGAGGAGGACTGGAACATCGAACGCAATACCCAATGCATGTCGCGCACCACGTTTTTCACCCGGCGCGAAAAATGCATGCTCCACACCCGGCGCAACAATTTCTAATGTTCCGGGTGGGTTGCCATACAACTCAATGAATTGACGTTCTTCTTCGGTGCAGGAAACACAAATTGCATCTGCGCAACCAATGATGTCTGACTCACTTTTCTCGCGAATATCTGATTCAAAATCGCCGCCCTGAGCTTTGACGCGCGCGAGGGTATGAAAAGTAGTAACTAAAGGAAGATCCAATTCATGTTTGAGTTGGTGCGCCGATAAACCCGACAACCAGTAATTGGCATGCAACACATCAACGCCTTCGGAAGCCACAATATGCGCACGCACATTTTCTGTGAATTCATCGACAACCGAGAGCAACTCATTCTTGGGCACATCAAAATTTCCGGCAGGAATGTGCACCACCCGATGATTGGGTTCAACATTGATGACTTCAGGAAGACCTTCTTGCCAGGCACGCGTGTAAGTGGTGCAATCTAAACCAGCATGGGCAAGTGCCGACACAAGTTCGCGCACGTAAACGTTCATGCCACCGCCATCGCCAACGCCTGGCTGGGCCAAGGGTGATGTGTGCATCGAGATCACTGCAACGCGCTTCATGGGAAGGTCAACCTATCGTCGGATTTACGTATGACCGATAGACGCTTAAAAGAGTCTCTTTTTGTACCGCCGAGAGTTGAGCATCACCGTGAATTGCTGCTTCCACAGAGTCGGCCGTGGCCTGTGACTTGTTCTCGGAAAAGCGCTCTACGTCACCGTCCAAAATGCCGGCCTGAACGTACAAAGTTTCTGCTGAAATCTGCAACGCCTTGGCGATCTGCTGCAAAATATCAGCTGAAGGCTTGCGCAAGCCTCGCTCAATTTGCGACAAGTACGGGTTAGAAATTCCAGCAATGCGCGATAGGTCTCGTATGGACTGCTGAGCAGCTTCGCGACGAACCCGAATGAATTCGCCAAGTTCAAAGAGACGTTGGTCCATTATTCCAACAAAGAATTGATATTGGCCCCGCCATTTTTATAACGAGCCACAAGTTCCGAACTCAATTCATCAATTTGTCCAAAGAGTGATTTGCGATCTGTTGACTGCACCATTTCAAAAGCTTCCAGCGCGACAATGAGCGCATCGAGTTCTCCCAATGAGAGTTCTGCAAAGTCGGCAAAATGGAAGGTATCGCACAGTGTGGTGAGTTCCGCCAAGCGTGGGTGATGCGCGGGAACTTCAGTATCTCGTGGCGGACGCGCAGAGCCCCCACCTTGTTGCTGACCAAATACTGCTGCCAACTGTTCTGGTCGGGCATCGAGAGACTTTCCTGCTCCGCGTTTTTGTTTCTCTTCACGCACCACATCGAGTCGACCTTGAGCAAGGCGTCGCACAAATGACACTGCATCTTCTTCATTTTGAAGTTCAGTGCGCAACGAGCGCAGTTCTTGAAGTGTGAGCGATGCGGGATTCATTGCGTCAAAAACCTAGATCTCGAAAAAGTTGCGATACGCGTACTCTAGAGCCCACCGGAAACCGGGGGAAGGACAGCCACTTCGTCACTGTCTTGCAGCGCCGTCTCTCGATCTGCTTCTTCTCCATTGAGCCACACTCGACATGTTGGAAGTACCTCGGCAAATGGGGTTCCATAGCGCCCAATGGCAGCATCGAGGAGAGCGCCGACCGATTTTTCAGGAAAAGTATCGCTCCCGCACCCAGCAGCCTCTCGAGCCGATGCAAAAAGTCGCAAAGTTGCCATCAATGAGAGCGTACAGAATGAAATCTGTTGCCCTTTCAGCCAATAACCTGCAAGTCGTGCCTGAAACAGCTCCCGCTCGCCTTTTGCTCGTACGTCACGGGCAATCCGAATGGAATGCACTTGGGAAAATGCAGGGGCATGCCGATTCGCCACTCTCGCCAGAAGGTCGCAAACAAGCACGTAATGCAGCTCGCCGCCTCGGCGTCTTTGACCTCATCGTTTCTAGCGATCTCTTACGAGCAAGCGAGACCGCCAACCTCATTGCCGAAGAAATGGGCCTCAGCGTGCTCCCCCCACATCCAGGCTTACGAGAAATCAACGTTGGCCCTTGGCAGGGCCTCACTCGCCGCGAAATCGACAAAAAGTTTCCTGGCTACGTAGAACACGACATGCGTCCCCCTGGTTACGAACCAGATCATGAAGTTTTTGCTCGTGTCAGTAGCGCGCTATTCGATATTGCGCGCGACCACCCCGGGGCAATGGGGCTCGTGGTCACCCATAGTGGCATCATTCGTGTCATGCGCCGCACACTTGGATACCCCGATCAACGCAATCACCGCAACCTTGAAGGATGTTGGTTCA
Organism: Actinomycetota bacterium; assembly: GCA_009711295.1. GTDB lineage: Bacteria > Actinomycetota > Acidimicrobiia > Acidimicrobiales > Ilumatobacteraceae > F1-20-MAGs119. Next base: position 52,135 of record WLST01000003.1, read on the forward strand.
CCTTAAATCTTGACGGGCGTATTGAAGTGTCGGACTCCGTCAATATTTTGCGCAACACCACCACTAGCGACACGCTATAAATCGCATGCGATTCGACGATTCGTATTCGCCCTCAGTGCGTCAACATGTCACATTGCTCACCATTGCGCGAACAAGCACTAATGCCTGTTATCGCTTCGCTCCACCATTTTTAGCAATCATTGCCCGCGGCTTCGATGTTTCCATTGCGCAAATGGGAATCGCATTGACCATTGCCGAGCTCACTGGTTTGGCATCGCCACTCATTGGGCATCGTGTTGATGCAATGACACGTCGTCGCGCTTTGCGACTCGGTCTTTTTGGTGTTGCCCTAGGAACACTCATCACTGCAAGTGCACCCCACCTTGCCGTTTTTACCTTGGGCATTATTGTTCTTGCTGCTTCCAAGGTGGCCTTTGATGTTGCCCTTGGTGCTTGGGTTGCCGACCACGTTCCGTGGAATCGACGCAGCAAGGTTGTTGGGTACACAGAAACATCGTGGGCCCTTGGCCTTTTGTTGGGCGTCACAACAATGGGGCTCATTACAGCGGTCACCAACTGGCGCGTTGCTTATGCAACCGGAGCCATTGCTGTACTCATTTTGGGACTCATCGTCAGCAATCGACTCCCCGCCGCCGATGATGCCATTCACGAACACAATGACGACCTCGAAATACATCTTGAACATGGCGTTATGCGTCGTGGAAGTTGGTATGCCATTGCCTCCTGCTTCACTCTGATGGGTGCAAGCCAATGCATATTTGTCACTTTTGGCCCATGGCTAGAAGACACCTTTGGATATTCTGCTGCAAACATTGCAATAGTTGGCTTTTCTCTCGGTGCCGTCGAATTTTTGGCATCAACATCGAGTGCGAAGTACACCGATGCGCTCGGCAAGGAAAAAAGTGTTGCCATAGGTGCCTTGCTCATGGTGCCAGCAGCGCTTCTCATTGCACTCGCAAGTCAGAACATCGTCACTGGTCTCATCGGCCTATTAGTGGTGCTCATGGGTTTTGAATTTGCTGTTGTCAGTTTGCTCCCACTTGGTGCTCAACTTGTACCTGGCAAACGTGGTCGCGGCATGGGGTTACTCATTGGTGCAGGAACATTGGGTCGCGCCGCAGTGTCAATTGCCGCAACACGCTTATACGACCAGCACGGCATACCTCCTGCTGCTATTGGCGCCGGGCTTCTTGCATTAGGAACAGTTCTTCTCGTTTCTCTGCACGCAAAAGTTGCTGAGAAGTATTAGTTACTCGGTCTAGCCGGCGTATCGGTTGGTAATAGGCAATCGTCGATCTTTGCCAAAAGCCTTTGTGCTCACTCGCACTCCTGGCGGGCACTGCCGCCTCTTGTACTCATTCATGTCAACGAGTCGCGCAATGCGACGTACCAGCACTTCGTCGTAGCCCCGCGCAATGATGTCACTTGCCGTGAGATCGAACTCAACATACATTTCCAAAATTGCATCGAGAACCTCGTACGCAGGAAGCGACTGATCGTCGCGCTGGTCTGGTCGCAACTCTGCCGATGGCGCTTTGTCGATAATGGCACGAGGTATAAGTGACTTACCTGCGCGTTCGTTTACCCATTCACAGAGTTCATATACCGTGGTTTTGAGAACGTCTTTGATAATTGCAAAGCCACCAACCGAGTCGCCATACAACGTGAAATAGCCCACAGCAAGTTCACTTTTATTACCAGTGGTCAGCACCATCCACCCATGCTTGTTCGACAATGCCATGAGAATCATTCCACGCACACGACTTTGTAAATTTTCTTCCGTGAGATCTTCGGCTTTGCCGGCAAAACTTTCTTCAAGCATCGACAAGTACGCTGCAAAAGCTGGCTCAATAGGAACTGACTGACATTGAATATTCAAGTTCTGTGCAAGTTCAAATGCATCATCTTTAGAACCATCGCTTGAATATCGCGATGGCATTGACACACCGTGCACGTGTTCAGCACCTAGCGCTTCAACGGCTATTGCAGCTACGAGCGCTGAATCGATGCCGCCAGACAAACCGATGACAACATCGGTAAAGCCGTTCTTTTGTACGTAGTCGCGTGTACCAAGCACTAATGCCGCATGCACTCGTTCCAATTCAGAACTTGCTGACTCTGCTTCGCGTGGTGCAGTAACACACACAACATCACCTAGCGCACTGACATCACACACTATGAGATCTTCTGAGAAAGAAGTAGCACGAGCTTGAATGACTCCGTGCGCATCGGCCACTAACGACCCGCCATCAAAAACCAGCTCGTCTTGCCCGCCAATTTGATTGACATATGCGACAACAACAGCATTGGTTTGGGCGCGGCTCGAAACTAATTCGTCTCGTTGAGTGGGTTTGTTGCGATGGAATGGTGAGCCATTAATGCTGATGCACAACTTTGCACCTTGTTGTGCTTGCTGCTCTGTGGGGTCACCTACCCATAGGTCTTCGCAAATAGATACCGCAAATGGGATTCCATCACACGTGAAAATATCTTGGATGCTGGGGCCAGGCGTGAAGTAACGCTCTTCGTCAAACACGCTGTAGTTCGGTAAAAGCTGTTTACGATAAATGCCAATAATTTTTCCGTTTTGTGCAACAGCGGCAGCATTGAAAAGAATGCGCTCTTCGCCGCCTTCAACTTGAACCGCAACTGAATCGACAAAACCAATAACAGCCATGCAGTTCCCCGTTGCTTCCACAACGCTGTTGAGTGCACGCATATTGTCGGCAAGAAATCCGGGCTTCAGCACCAGATCTTCCGGGGGGTAGCCCGTGATGGAAAGTTCGGGAAACGCCACAATGTCGCAACCAGCGCCAACAGCTGTTGCATATTCTCCCAATAGCTTCGCAACATTGCCCACCAGGTCGCCCACGGTGGGGTTGATCTGAGCAAGGCCAACTCTCACTGCTGAACCTGGCGTGAAGTGCCTAATTTGTGGGTTTCGAACACGTTCTCAGGCTACCGAACTCACTCTCACCCACGCACCTTGTATTAGGTAAGCCTTACATAAAAAGGGATGCTTCACACAGAGTTAACAATTGAGAAATGGAAGTGAAACTGCTTCTTGGCAACATAGAGCAATCACTTCTGGGCTTTGGCTCAGTACCACCCATATGGAAGGAACTGCCGTGCCATTTCAGGCCGAATACATCTGGATCGACGGTGTGAAACCCACACCTACATTGCGTTCAAAAACCAAAGTCATGGCTGACGACGAGAAGATCTCCGTTTGGGGATTCGACGGCTCATCAACAGAACAAGCTGGTGGCGAATCATCAGACTGCGTTTTGCGCCCAGTCTTTTCTTGCCCAGACCCTATTCGTGGTGGCAAGAACATTCTCGTGTTGTGCGATGTTCTTCAAGCAAAAGACGACAGCCCACACCCGACAAACACTCGTGCTGCATTAGCTGAACAAGCAAAGAAGTACGCCGACCAAGAAATGATCTACGGCATCGAGCAGGAATACACCATGTTGCGCCTTGATGGCACACCATTTGGTTTCCCTGTTGGCGGTTTCCCTGCTCCACAAGGCCCTTATTACTGTGGCGTCGGCGCAGGCCGCGTTGTTGGTCGTGAAATTATTGAAGAGCACACGCAGGCTTGCATCGATGCTGGTCTCATGATCTCTGGCACCAACGCTGAAGTAATGCCTGGTCAGTGGGAATTCCAAATTGGACCCACAGACGCATTAACTTGCAGTGACCACATGTACGTGGCGCGTTGGCTCTTGCAGCGCATCGCTGAAGATTACGATGTAGTCATCTCATTTGCTGCAAAGCCAATGAAGGGCGACTGGAACGGTGCTGGTGCACACACCAACTTCTCCACCAAGGCAATGCGCAACGACACCAACTTGAAGGCAATCACAGCAGCATGTGAAGCCCTCAGCAAGCGCGTCATGGAACACGTCGACCACTACGGCGACGACATCGCAAGTCGCCTCACCGGAAAGCACGAAACTGCTCCGTACAACAAGTTCAGCTACGGCGTGTCCGACCGCGGAGCTTCTGTACGTATTCCATGGCAGGTTGGCCGCGATGGCAAGGGTTACGCAGAAGACCGCCGCCCGAACGCAAACGTCGACCCGTACACCGTTACCCGTCTCATTCTTGAGACCGTATGTGGCGCCGCATAAGCGCTTCTCGTACATAAAAAGTAGCAACCGGGGGGCCAATGTGTCCCCCGGTTCGCATTTACGCCAAAAACAGGCACACTGAGGAGATGTCAGAGATGCTCGAACAGCAACGTGAATATGTTTTACGCACAGTGGAAGAACGCGGTGTGCGCCTCGTGCGGTTGTGGTTCACCGACATATTGGGCAACTTGAAGTCGTTTGCCATTAGCCCTGCCGAATTAGAAAATGCCCTCGAAGACGGAATGACCTTCGACGGTTCATCTATTGAAGGTTTCAGCCGTGTGCAAGAAGCCGACGTGCTTGCCATTCCCGACCCCAACACTTTTGAAGTGCTGCCGTGGGCCGACCCCAAGGGAACCGAAGCGCGTGTGTTTTGCAACATCCATAATCTCGATGGAACACCGTTCGATGCCGACCCTCGCCAAGTGCTGAAGCGCAACCTCGATGCCGCCGTCAAACTTGGTTATGCGTTTTATATTGCGCCCGACATTGAATATTTCTATTTTGCTCCTCCGCAAAAAGGTGAACTTCCTCAACCACTTGATGAAGGTGGTTTCTTCGACCTCACCACTTCCGACATCGCAACTTCATTGCGCAAAGAAACTATTCGCACTCTTGAAACAATGGGCATCCCCGTTGAATACAGTTTCCATGAAGACGCACCGAGCCAGCACGAAATCGATTTACGCCATACCGATGCTCTCACCATGGCCGACAGCATTATGACCTTCCGTCTTGCAGTGCGTGAAGTTGCTGCAATGCACAACGTACATGCAACCTTTATGCCAAAGCCTCTTGAAGGAGTGCAAGGTTCGGGTATGCACCTGCACTTGTCTCTCTTCAAAGGTGAAGACAACGCGTTCTACGACGAAAAAGACGCCTACAACTTGTCACCTACTGCAAAGTCATTTATGGCAGGTCTCTTGCGACACGCGGCAGAAATTACAGCGGTCACTAACCAAACTGTCAACAGTTACAAACGACTTGTTCCTGGTTTTGAAGCACCTGTACATATTTCATGGGCACGCAACAACCGCAGTGGCCTCATTCGTGTGCCGGTACCTAAAAAAGGCAATGCCATGGCAACACGTATTGAATACCGTTCGCCCGACCCTGCTACGAACCCATACCTTGCATTTTCCGTCATCCTTGCAGCAGGTCTGCGTGGCGTTGAGCAGGGCTACACACTTCCCGCCGAAGCCGATGCAAACTTATTTGAAATGAACGATGCAGATCTCAATAAATTGAGCATCGAACAGTTACCACAATCACTTTCTGACGCACTCAACATCATGGAACGTTCCGAACTTGTTGCAAGTGCGCTTGGCGAACATATTTTTGAATGGTTCTTGCGCAATAAGCGTGCAGAATGGCGCGGCTACAAAACACAAGTCACCCCATTTGAACTCAACCGTTACCTTCGGTCGTTGTAGGTCTTTTTTTCACAATGGAATTCATCGTTGTATATCCCGAACCGGCAAACTCTGACCTTGCCCGCACCCTCGACATGTCGGGGTACCGCTGGAAGGCTGTCTCGTCGCCCGAACAAGCTCTAGAGCACGAGCCCACCACGGGTTGGGCTGGTGCTGTGGTCAACTGCGAAGACAATGCCGAAGCAGCGTGGGCCTTTTGTCGTGCGCTGCGCAAACGTGATGCACTCGCTTGCCCCATCTTGGTTCTCATTTCTGGTGCTGAACTTGGGCAACTGGAGTTGCGCGATGAAAACTTCGACGATTTCTGCATCACCCCATTCCACCCACGCGAATTAGAAGCACGCTTGCGTCATCTCACCCATTCCGAGAGCGCTGTGGTACGCGCAGAGATGATTGACTATGCGGGTTTGAGTTTGAATCTCGAGACCTACCAGGCAACTTTTGAAGGCCAACCCCTCGACCTCACGTACATGGAATACGAACTCTTGAAGTTCCTTGCCCAGAACCCTGGAAAGGTATTCACGCGTGAAATTTTGCTGTCGCGCGTGTGGGGTTATGAGTACTACGGCGGTGCACGCACGGTTGATGTGCACATTCGTCGACTGCGCGCCAAGCTTGGCGAAGAACATGCCAACCTCATTCAAACTGTGCGCAGTGTGGGCTACCGCTTTGGGCAGTCGCGCTGGAA